>CAZXNN010000070.1:0-11790 GCA_964641915.1 uncultured Nitrospira sp.
CTGCATGTGGGGCACACTGTCGGCTCTACCAGCTTGCTCGGCAATTTGTACGAGTCGTGCCGGTATTCCTCAACAAAACGGTCTCTGCGGGCCTCATGACTTCCGGCATTGGGACTGGTAGGCATCGATTATACTCCCTTGGTTGAAGGCATAGCGGAACGTGTCCGTCGAGCATTGGGTTCGCCCTGGAAAGCCTCGTTGGCCTGGTGCAGGGTACGGATCACTTCGTCGTCCGTCACTTGATCGAATTCCTCGAAGAAACAGCCCACGGCTGCGAACGGTTCCGGTGTCGAGAGAATCACACACTCATCGGCGAGGGCACGAATGCGCTCGGCTGTCGAGGGCGGCGCGACCGGCATCGCGACCACCACGCGCAAGGGATTCAGCGCGGAGAGCGCGTCGAGCGTGGCAAACAGCGTCGCCCCCGTGGCAACGCCGTCGTCGACAAGAATCACCGTTCGATGATGGAGGTGCGGTAAGCCGCGTCCCTCGCGATAGAGGATCCGACGCCGCTCAATTTCGCGGCGTTGCGCGGTGATCAGTCCGTCCAGATCTTCCTGGGACAGCTGCATGGCCCGTACGGCCTCCTGGTTGAGATAGACGGAGCCCGTTTCGCTCACGGCTCCTACCGCATATTCCGGCGATTCGGGCGCCGCGATCTTGCGGGTGATGAAGACGTCCAGCGGAAGGTGAAGCGCCAGGCTCACCTCGTGGCCCACGACCACACCCCCGCGCGGAAGCGCGAGCACGACTGCGTGATGATCACCCCGATAGGCCTGCAGATGATTGGCTAACAGAATCCCGGCATGGCGACGATCGCGAAACAACATGACGCCTCCCTTGCTCCTCCGTCATTCAAACAATACCTGCGCCTAGAACTCTCCGCCGGCGGCACGCACTCCGATCAGGAGCAGCGCGATCAGTACCAATACTCCGACCAGCCACCAGGCATGCCGGTGACGCGCGTGCGCCTCCGAATGCCAATGGATATCCCAGGGAATGTCCAGATAATGGGGATGGCGAAACATGATCGCCTCCTTTCGATTCAAGTACGACGGAGGAAGTGACGTCAATTCACCACCCTCAGTCACACTCTGAATATTGACCGCGTACTCTACGCCACCTTCACTTCAATCGTTTCCGGCTTGGCTTTTTCCGATTTCGGCACCCGGACATTGAGCAAGCCGTCCTTGTATTCCGCCGTCACCTTCGTCCCTTCGGCATCTTCCGGCAGGGTGAAGCTGCGTATAAAACTTCCGTACGCGCGTTCGACTCGATGATACTTTTTGCCCTTCTCTTCCTTCTCATACTTCCGTTCTCCGGTGATCGTCAGGACATCGTCGTGCACGTTCAGCTTGATGTCTTCCTTCTTCACATCCGGCAGCTCGGCCTTGATGGCGTATTCCTTCTCGTCCTCGCTGATATCGACGACCGGCGACCATTGGGCCACGGTGATGGCCTCATTCTTGTCGCTGCTCCCGGCAGGCACACTTCGACCCATGAGCTGCGAGAGACGCTTCTCCAGTTCTTCCACTTCCTTAAAGGGACTCCAGCGGCTCATCGGTTCCCATCTTGTCAGACTGCTCATGCTCATCCCCTCCTTGCCGTCTCGGCTTTATCAATTGTGATGTTGAGGTGAAACCCGACCGCCTGCCGGTCTCTGCGGAGCCGGCCCGACCTTGTAATGACCCGGTCCCTGCTGCCGAAGCGTCACCCGTCCTTCGCGGCTCAGATTGTCCAGAGCCAGAAATACCTGATTCCACGTGGCCTGAGGACAATGCGCCACCAAATCTTCTACGTCGCAATCCGGGGTTTGTTCGACCATCTTTACAAGAATGGTATTGAGATCTCGAACGCTTGCTATGGTGCACCTCAACCAACCGGTGTATTGCTAAGAAGAGGAATAGCATTGACGATGCCAAAGGGAAGAGGTTCCGCCGAAAAAATATGATCAGTGGAGATTCAACGGGTTCGATCATTGATCGAGAGTCGGAGGGGGAGAGAATCCATCGGGTACTGTCGCGTTATAGGACAGTGCCAGTTGTGTTGCTGGGGAGTTGTTCGACATTGATTGCGCTCAGCCCTGCGTTATCAAAGAAGCAGGAGGGGAGGTGAGACCAGGATAATGGAGAGTTCCCGCTTCTGTGCTGGACGGTTGGTTCGGGGTTCGGGTCTGGGTCAGGAGCGGAGTGGGTTCGAAGGGATGCGCTTCCATCGCGGTGCCCGCAGGAGGCACGGCTCCGAAGAGAGCCCGAAGACTGGGGGGCGCAGAGTGATCGGACAGGGCTCGAAGTGCTGGGTCACTCGAATCCGCTCCGGCAGTGCGTGGATAGACCGAAGAGCTCCTCACAGAAGCGGGTCGTGTGTTTCCCGTCTCAGGTGTTGCCTAGAGAACCTCTCAACTTGGCATGAAATCGGAGAGTCCTGGCTCAGAAGAGCGGATGCGGTGCCGTTCCAAACGGCAGTATCGGCTCAGATTCCCCGCCTGCATTGCCCGAAATTCTCCAGCGGCCGTTTTCTTTCTTCAGAAAGTGCACTTCTTCATACCAGCTATCGACCGGGCTTCTCAGCTTGGTGTTTTTCGCGGTGCCCCAGAGGACTCCTGTGCAGGTCATTTCAGCGATGAGCTTGCTTCCGGTCCCCACAGTCCGGATGACGGAAAAGGTGTGAAAGCTTTCCAGATCTTTGTAATGCTCGAAGAGTTGTGCCCAGACTTTCCTGATATCGGCCTTCTTGAGGCTATGGTAATGATAATCATCCGAATACAACGCCATGATGCCGTCGAGATCGTGAGCCTGCATCGCCTGTTCGGCTTGTTCGAAGGTTGAAAGCAGTTCGGCGAGCGTGGCAGGGTCTACCTCCTGAATCGTGATTGACGTCGTCAGAGTCTTTGCCTCGGCGTCAGAGGTGAACAACATCCCGACGCTCAGGCTGATAAAAACCCCGAGAAGTATCGCGCTCCGTCGCATCATCGTAACCCCCTTCTTCGAAAAAGTGATCGTCATATATTGAGATCTGCAAGGGCGGGGCCAGGCATGAAGATGTCGGATGTCCAACACCCTCATGCGAATTCTTAACGGTGGGCATAAGAAACACCTACATGATCATTCCTTCTGATGCAGAAATCATCACGCTCAGATGAGTGCAGGGGAATATTGCACCAGAGGGAATGACTCAATGTCCGGTCATTGCCGGATGAAGGATCCTGCCCACAACCGGCCTTTGAGGAAGACTGGAACCTGGAAGAAATAAAAAGCTGAGCGAGGACGGGTTTGGAGAGCTTCGAGCGACTCTTGAGACCTTGGAGGGGCTTTAGGCTTCCCGCTCGTTCCGGCGGGCTTGCTCACCACCCCTGCGCTCGGTCTCTGTATCCTTCACTGTTCCTCTCACCGAGGCCTCCGCTCAAGAATCAGATAACGTCACTTATCTCAAGGTCAAATGGCCGGTCGCACGATCGGGTCGGATCCGCGCGTCACGGTATGTCTTTCTTCTCCTCAGCGACGGTGCGGTTGCGCAGCCGTTTCACCAGTTCGTCGTAGGAGTCGGAGTGGATGATCTTGTCGAACTGGCTGCGGTAATTCTTCACCAGGCTGACGCCGTCCGCGATGATATCGTAGGCGTACCAGCGGCCCGCTTTGTTCATCAGGCGGTAATCCATCGGGATCTCGGTTTTGCTGGAGACCAGCCTGGTGCGGACTTCCGCATACGCGCCTTCCTGCCGCTCGCTGAGATACTCGGTTCGTTCGCCTGAATAGCCTTCGATTTTTCCGGCATACCGGTCCGACAGGAAGGCTTTGAACAATTCGACGAATTCGGCGCGTTGGTCGTTGGTCAGCGGAGTCCAGCTGGCGGCCAGGGCGCGCTTGGACATTTCCGCATAGTCGAAGCGCTCGCCGATGACCTGTTCCAGGAGACGCCGGCGCGGCAAGAGCTTGTCCGGCTCCTTCAGCTTCGGGTTTTCCAGAATGCGGAACACTTCTGTGAGCGTCGCCCGGACCACTTCAGTGGGGGATTCAGTGGGCTGGCTTGATGCCCAGGATGCATGTGGCATCACCCATAAAGTCAGAAACAGAGAACCGGCGACAACCCACAGGTTCCAGCAGCGGCTGGCGGAAGTCATACGAAGAATCCTCACGAGGGCCGCGGCGCGACGCCACGACCGAAAAGCCGGGCTGAGCGATCGGAGATGCTTGTTAGTCCAGCACAAAAGTGACTTTCAGGTCTATGCGATACAGAGTGACTTTGCCGTTGTCGACCACTACATGCTGTTCCTTGACCCAGGCCGATTTGATGTTGTGCACGGTCTTCGACGCCCGGGTGATCCCGCTTTGGATGGCATCCTCGAAGCTCTTGGGCGATTCGGAACTGATCTCGATGATCTTGGCGACGGACATGGGATTCCTCCTTTGTGATGCGAGTGAGCGCGGTATGAAACCGCACCTGCCGACCGACTGATGAAGATTGGCACGGCCGGAAGGACAGGTACGTAGCGGATACTTTCAACTGAGCAATCCACATGCCGTCACGAGGTGGATGACTGTTTTGCTAAGAACGCTGGTGGGGCATTGGTTTAGGCCGTAGGCAGCACGCTGATGGAGTGGCCGCAGGTCTGCTGTTCGGGCAAAGTTCCTCAACCTTCAGCTTGCGGCTGCTGCAAAGGGCGACAGAAACAGCTTGCTCCTTCATTTTCAGTACGAAGGCGTCGAAACCCGATACCTCAAGCGCCACGAGGGTGCTTTTCATTCCCGGCGTAAGACCCATGTTGGTGCATTCTGCGGCAGGACTCCAGGAAGGCCTGTGGCGTTAGGCCTCAACACGCGGTTCCGGCGCTCCGGCTATCGTGTCAGAAACATCTTTTCTGGCGAGAGAAGTTCCTGTGATCGCCCGCGGAGTGCCTGGCATCATCATTGCTGTTTCAATACCGATATGAAATGGAACGGTCTTATTTTGAGTGGCGTGTCGCTGGGAGGCGCTCTTGTCCTCATGTCTCCTCACTATCCAGCACCGGTTGCCGCCGCCGTCGAGGTGACGCCCGGCATCGTCGGGGAGCGCGATCACGCGCTGATGCGGGATGTCGTGGCGGCGTTCGATCAGGCCGATGCGGCGGTTCGGCAGGCCGATCTGGAGGCCCTGATGCCCTTCTATGCGACGGGGTATAACTATTATGGTCTGAAGCCGGCCGATGTCCGCCGGATCTGGGCCGAAGTGTTTGCGCATTATCGAGATCTGTCCTCCCGTCATGTGTTCACCGACGTGAAACTGATGCAGACGGGGAAGGTGAAAAGAGCCTCGGTCACCTGTACCGGCGGGCTCTATGGCATCGATAAGGAATCGGGGAAAACCATCACCATCGATAGCTGGGCCAACGAGGTCCACTATCTGATTTATGAAGATGGCGCCTGGCGGTTCCTTGGCAACAAGGGCGGGACGACACAGTTCGTGCCGCCCAGCAGCGCGCCGCACCATCCGTTGTTCTGAATTCGCTACGGCGAACGAAGGGTCCATGTCCAAGCGCATCGCCATCATTCAGGGGCATCCCGACTCGACGGTCCGGCATTTCTGTCACGCCCTGGCCGACGAATATGCCAAGGGGGCAGAGGATGGCGGACACGATGTGATGCGGGTCGACGTGGCGGCGCTCGACTTTCCTCTCTTGCGGACGAAACAGGATTTCGAGCAGGGCCAACCCCCGGAATCGATCAAGCAGGCGCAGGATGTCGTGACCTGGGCCGATCACCTTGTCATCATCTATCCTCTCTGGCTGGGTTCGATGCCGGCGCTGCTGAAAGCGTTGTTCGAACAGCTGCTGCGACCGGGCTTTGCCTTCGAGTATCAGAAATCAGGCGGGATGGCGAAAAAGCTGCTCAAGGGAAAGTCGGCGCGCATCGTCGTGACCATGGGGATGCCCGCATTTGTCTACCGTTGGATTTATTTCGCCCACAGTCTCAAGAGTTTCAAACGGAACACCCTCTCGTTCTGTGGCATCGGGCCCGTGAAATCCACTATCATCGGATCTATCGACGGGCTGACGGACCGTCAGCGGGCAGACTGGTTGGATGAGATGCGGGGGTGTGGGGAAATAGGCGGCTGAGATGACGGGCTGCTTCGGCGGCGACATCATGCGATATATCGCGAGAGCTGCTGATTTTTGATAGACCACACCGCGTACTCCTATAAGGCTGCGCTGAAACAGCTCAATGTCGTCGTACGCTCTCTTTGTAGGCCTTGTGGCTATGATGGCCGCGATGTCGTCACCGAAGCAGCTCGTCCTTCCATCCGCCTTGGGGTAGTGGGTGGGTGGATGGGGGAAGGGGAGGCGCTGACATGAAATCACGAATGCCTAATCGGGATCTTTGGGCAGGATCGATCAATCGCCGGCAGCTGTTGAAGGCGCTCGGTATGCTTGGATCGATGGTGGCGCTGGGCGGTACGCGTGGATTGGCCGATGCGCTGGAGCCCGCGCGCTCATCCGCAACCGGGGAGATTCCGAAGCGCCTGTTGGGGAAAACCGGCGTGCAGGTGTCCGCGCTCTGTTTCGGCGGCGCCCATTGGGGGCGAATCGAAGACGACGCCGAGGCGATTCGCATCCTGCAGGAAGCGATCGACGCAGGCGTGACCTTTTTGGACAATGCCTGGGAGTACAACGGCGGACGTTCCGAAGAGCTGATGGGGAAGGCGTTGCAAGGCCGTCGGCAGCAGGTCTTTCTCATGACGAAGGTCTGTTCGCACGGCCGCGATAAACGGGTGGCGTTGCAGCAGCTCGACGAATCGCTCCGTCGTCTGAAGACGGACTATCTCGATCTCTGGCAGATTCACGAAGTCGTCTATCTCGACGATCCCGATCGGCACTTTGCGCCGGGCGGGGCAGCGGAGGCCTTGCTCGACGCGAAGCGGCAGGGTAAGGTGCGGTTCATCGGTTTCACCGGACACAAAGATCCAAAGATTCATCTGAAGATGCTCGCCCACGACTTTCCGTTCGATACCTGCCAGATGCCGCTCAATGTGTTCGACGGAACCTATCGGAGTTTCGAGCAGGAGGTGCTGCCGGTCCTCACGCAGCGGGGCATCGCCCCGATCGGGATGAAAAGCCTGAGCGGAAATGCCGAACCGATCAAGCAAGGGCTCGTCACGCCGGAGGAAGCGCTGCGGTATGTGTTGAGTTTGCCGATCGCGTCGCTGGTCAGCGGCATCGATTCGCGGGAGGTCTTGCGGCAGAATCTCGATATCGTGCGGCGATTCGTCCCGATGACGGTCGCCGAGATGCAGGGCCTGCGGACTCGCGTGGCCCGCTACGCCGTGGACGGGCGATTCGAGCTGTTCAAGTCCACCAACCGCTATGACGGCCGCATTGGGCGGGAGCAGCATGGACTATTCTAGCGCTGCATGGCGGGATGCCTGGACAGTCGCCGAGATGAACGGGAATGGGAGGAACGGATCGCATGCCGCCACAGCAGGTTGAGCCGCACGTCTTTGTCATCATCGGAGCCACCGGCGATCTCACCCGCCGCAAACTGCTGCCTGCGCTCTATCATTTACGGGATCAGGGCATCCTGGAAACCCGCAACACGCTGATTGTGGGCGCCGCCCTTCCCGAAGTGGGCGAGGACGGGTTCCGGCTCTGGGCGCATGAAGGGCTGCACAAGGCCGGGTGGCACAACGATCACGAATTGCGCGAGTGGTGCGACGCCTGCCTCTACTACCACACGATTGGACGTGGGACTGATGATGATTATGCCGCGCTCGCTTCCTACATCCGGCGCATCGAACTGGAACACGTCATGCCGGAAAATCGCGTGTTCTATCTGGCCGTGCCGCCGGACATCGCGCCCAACGCCATCGAAGGGCTGGATCGGGCGGGGTTGCTCAAGGCGCGCGGCTGGGTGCGTGTCGTTTTCGAAAAGCCCTTCGGGCACGACTTTCAATCGGCTCGCCAGCTGAATACCACGCTCCACCGGTATGTGGACGAATCGCAGATTTACCGGATCGATCACTATTTGGGAAAGGAAACCGTCCAGAATCTGCTGGCCTTCCGATTCGCCAATCCGATTTTTGAATCGCTCTGGAAACGTGACGCGATCGAGAACGTGCAGATTACCGTGGCTGAAGATCTTGGCGTTGAACATCGCGGGGCCTACTACCAGCAGGCCGGCGCGCTGCGCGACATGCTGCAGAATCATTTGACCCAGCTCATGACCGTCGTGGCGATGGAAGTCCCGGTCTCATTCGATGCGGCGGCCATTCAGAGCGAAAAGATGAAAGTGCTCCATTCCATTGCTCCGATTGGGGAGCGAGACGTCGTGTTCGGCCAGTATACCTCCTGGCAAGTCGGCGACCAGACGATTCCCGGCTATCGCGAGGAACCCGGGGTGCCGAGGGATTCCAATACGGAAACCTATGTTGCGTTGAAAGCGGAGATTCATAACTGGCGCTGGAAGGGTGTGCCGTTTTATCTGCGCACCGGGAAGCGCTTCCCCCGGAAGCTCACGCAGATCGCCGTCATCTTCCGCGAGGCGCCGGCCCACGTGTTCCCGTCCATCGATCCGGGCAGCATCGCCTCCAACAAGCTCTTGATCACCCTGCAACCGAGCGAAGGATTCTCCCTCTGCTTTTCCGTGAAGAATCCCGGACGGCCCTTCATGTTGAGCGATCATGCGCTGCAATTCGATTATCAGAAAGCGTTCGGCCAGCTACCTGAGGCCTATGAGACGCTCTTGCGCGATGTGATGATCGGGGATCAGACCCTGTTTGTCAGCGCGGAGTTCACGGAAAAGGCCTGGCGGCTCTACGATCCGCTGCTGACCGGCCCGCAAGTCGTGCATCCGTATTCAGCCGGCTCCTGGGGACCGCGCGAGGCGGATGCGCTGGTAGAACGCCAGGGCCATCAGTGGCAACTCGGCTGGTGAGCGGGCTTCCAGACTGCTCCCGTCGATCTGCTCGCTCCTGCTCATCCCAATCTTGACGCGGCTTACCGAGCCAGCCGATAATGCGCCGATCTTTGGCAGGATGCTGGAATCGTCGGCCGGCAGCATTCCCTGCCTTTCCAGAAGCGGCTTCGCGCAGGCACACCGCCGCATGCCATCACTCAACATAGCGAAGCGTACCGGCCACCATTGCCTCCGCTACGAAACCGGGCTGACAGGCGGAGAAGCGTCGGGTTGCGATGTCCATGCATCAGGTCACGGCCCAGGTTGAGTCGATCAGAGATCTGACGCACGATGTGCGGCAGCTCGATTTGCGGCTCGTCGAGCCGGCCGCCATCGAGTTCAAGCCGGGCCAGTTCATTTCCTTTGAGATCCCCCATCCTGAGACCGGCCGTCTCCTCACGCGGGCCTATTCCATCGCCTCGTCCCCGAGCAAGCCTGGCGTCATCACCCTCCTGTTCAATCGCGTGTCGGGCGGGCCCGGCTCCACGTTGCTCTATGCCTTCAAGGAAGGCGATACGACGCGATTCAAAGGACCGGCCGGTCACTTCACGCTGCGCGATGATCCGGGGCGTGACCTGCTCTTTGTCGCTACCGGCACGGGGATTACCCCGATCTGGTCTATGCTCCTGGCGAACGCAGAACGGCCGGATCCCAGACCGGCCACCCTGTTCTGGGGACTGCGGAGTCAGCGGGATTTGTACTATCAGGAAGACTTGCGTTCGCTTGCGCAGAAAATGCCGACCCTGACGACGGTCCTCACGCTCTCTCGTCCGGATCCTGGTTGGTCCGGAGCAACCGGACGGGTGCAGCAACTGGTGGAAGAGCGTGTCTCGTCGGTCGCCCAGCTGGCCGCCTACCTCTGTGGAAGCGGCGGCATGATCGCCGACGTGACGAAGACCCTGCAGCAGAGGGGCCTCTGTCCCATCTATCGCGAAAAGTAATAGCCGGCGGCGGCCGAAAGCGCACGAGGAGGCAGCCGTGCCGCGTCTGCTAGGACAGCTCCTCGCTATCGTACGCTGCTTTTCGCCTGGAGGCTTTGGATGTAGCTTGCGATGGAATGGTCCGGGACCTCTTGCCTGCCGAGGTTATTCCAGAACGAGATCACAGAAAAGCGCTCTGCTTGAACGTTATCAAAGTAGGCGTAGTTGGTCCCGTCTTTCAGCACCACTTCGGGGCCGACGTGCTTGTAGGGACCTTCGTCGAGGATCGTAGAGATATCCAGCGGCGGGAGGAGCGGCACCGGATCTTTGTCGTTCACGAAGCGCAGGAGCGGCAGCCCGCGATACTTCTCGACGCCCGCGCGGTTCGTCACCTTCGGCTGGCCGAACGTCATCGCCTGGCCCAGCTTCACGCCGTCTTCCTTGAAGAGCATCACGACAATCGCCGCCGCCGCGCCGCCCAGGCTGTGGCCGGTCACGCGTACCTCGTAGCCCGGCCGCAACAACGGCTTCGCAAAGGCATAGACCTGCATCGCTGTGTCGGCGAAACCCTTGTGCAGCGGAATCTGCAGCCGCCCGTCCACCACCTTGTTGTAGTCCACATCGAGTTTCACGTTGTCCAGGTTTGATGTCCCCCGCACCACGACCCACTGAATCTTGTTCGCCTCGTCCGTTTCGATATAGGCCTTCACGCCCCTGGGAGTCTCCACCATGAAGGAGACCACTGTGCCGGCCGGCGATTTCTGTTTGATGGACGCATCGGTCTCATAGACCAGACCCGCCCGTTGCGCATACTGGCCCGCCAGGGCGAAGTCGATCGGGACAGGCGGCTGCGTGGGAGTCGGTTTCGGCAGGACGCCTTTGGCGCAGCCTGCTGAAGCGGCGATGAGACCGGAGAGTGACAGGATCACGGCGAGTGTGCGGAAGAGTGCGGTATTCGGCAATGCGATCATGGGCAGCAAGTCCTGGTTAAGGTGAAATCCTGAGAGGCTTGTAGCTGGCTCGTACGAGCAAGTCAAGGCGAGAGTCGGAGAGCGTGGTTGCGTAACTCGATAGCGCGGTGGCCTGACGGGACAGCGGGGCCAAGTTGAAGCGCTTTACAATGCTATGATAAAGTAAAGCGTTATTAGGAGGGTGCCATGGCCATTCAGAAGCTCAGCAGCAAGAATCAGATCGTCATTCCCAAAGAGGCTCGACAGGCGATGGGCGTCAAGGGTGGTGATGAATTGCTCATAGTCGTGAAGGACGATCTCACGCTGGTCATGCCCAAGCCGAAGCGGTATGCGCGCACGTTGCAAGGGCTGGCCAAAGGGGCCTACCCGCCAGGCTACCTGAAACGGGAGCGCCGCTCGTGGTAGAGGGCGTTGCCGATCGAGGCCTTCCAGACGACCGTCAAGGCATCGGTCTTGATACCAATCTGTTCATCTATTTCCTTGAGGATCATCCACGGTACGGTGCCTGGTGTGCGTCCCTGTTTGATCGCATCGAGCGCGGCCGTAATCCTGCTGTGACGTCGACTGTCACGCTCCTGGAATTGTTGGTCCAGCCGTATCGCGATCACAAAGAGGAATTGGCTCAGAAAATCTTTGCCCTCACCAGCACCTATCCAAAGATCCAGTGGGTTCCGGTGACATTGGATGTCGCTGATCGGGCGGCGGAGTTGCGCGCACGGTATCGGCTCAGTACGCCGGATGCGATTCAGCTGGCCACGGCGATCAGCCTTAAGGCGACACGTTTCTATGGAAACGATAAGGCGCTACGCCGGGTCAAGGAAATTGAGTGTGTCATCCTGGACGACCTGTTGTAGGCATGGGCTGTTCGTTCCCACGCGACTCACATCAGGCTAGCCCACTAGCGCGGCGGCAATGCGGGGGAGCCAGGGAAGCAGGGCCACGCCGAGGCAGATCGAGAGCGCCACGATCGAGGCG
>CAZXNN010000071.1:0-11786 GCA_964641915.1 uncultured Nitrospira sp.
TGCACTACACGAAAGAGGAGCTGAGGAAAGTGAAAGATCATCTCGTGCGTCTCGCGCATATCGAAGGATTCGATGCGCATGCTAAGTCGGCTGAAAGCAGGTTCTCATGAAGAAGCGCGGATCGGCATCGCGGCAGGCCTCGATTCACCGCGCCACCAAAGAAACCGATATTTCCGTCGAGTGGACGATCGACGGCAGTGGGCAAGGCAAGATCGATACTGGTATCCGCTTCTTCGATCACATGCTGGAACTGCTGGCGAAACACGGGTTCTTCGATCTGACGGTCAAGGCCAAGGGCGACATCGATATCGATGAGCATCACACGGTTGAGGACGTCGGGATCGTCATGGGTAAGGCGTTGCACCAAGCGCTGGGGGAGAAGGCGGGGATCAAGCGTTTCGGGTTTGCCTCAGCGCCGCTCGACGAAACGCTTGCGCAGATCACGGTAGACTTGAGCGGACGGCCATACCTCGTCTACAACGTGGCGTTGCCTGATCGGAAGATCAAAGCATTCGACCTCGGCCTGTTTGAGGATTTCTTCCAGGCCTTCGTGACGCATGGCGGGTTGAATCTGCACGTGAATCTCATGTACGGCCGCAACCCGCATCACATCATGGAAGCCATTTTCAAAGGGTTGGCCAAAGCCCTTGATCAGGCCACCATGCCGGAAGAACGGCTCGCGGGGAAAGTCCTGTCGACAAAGGGGATGCTCTAGCCGGGTAGGACAGTGGAATAGCGTATCAATTGTGCAGGGCAGGCTTCTCAAGGGGAGCCTGCCTTTTTTGTTTGGACAGATGTATGTCTCGGTGGAATTGCTTTATGTGTGGGGTGGGCCTAGAATTTCATTGCTTCTGAATGGTGGGGACGTTTGGAAAATGCAGACAATTAGCGTGTTTTATGGAATTGTCATTAAAATGTTTTTCAATGATCATTCTCCACCGCATTTCCATGCGGAGTATGCCGAATTCAAGGCCACAGTAGATATTAGAAGCTTGCAGATACTGGAGGGTCAGTTGCCTCGCCGAGCGCTCGATCTTGTGCTGGATTGGGCCGAGTTGCACCGGGAGGAATTGCTCGGTGATTGGAATCTCTGTCGCGCTAAACAAGCTCCGAAGCCAATCGCTCCGCTCATGTAAGGAGGAGGACGATGTACTGGGATGTTGTTGAGGTAAAGCCGCTCGAAACGCTTGGATTGTTCGTGCGTTTCACGGACGGATTGACGGGTGAGGTTCGCTTTGAGCCCGAGCATCTCAGCGGAGTGTTTGCGCCGCTGAAGGATCCGGCCTACTTCAAGCAAGTGTACGTCGATCATGGCGCCGTGGCTTGGCCTGGTCAGATCGATCTGGCACCGGATGCGATGTACCAACAGATCAAAGCGAACGGGGTGTGGGTATTGGCGTAACCGGTGAGAGAGAGATTTAAGAAACGTCTCGACATGCTGCAGGAATACGATTTCAGTAAAGGCGTTCGAGGGAAGTACGCGAAGCGCTATGCAGAAGGCAGTAACGTGGTCGTCCTTTCGCCGGATGTTGCGAAGATATTCCGGACGTCGGAGTCTGTAAACGAAGCGTTACGAACCTTGGTTCGGGTTGGACGGAAACCATCAAGGAAACTATCTGCGTAATGCATCACATCATGGAAGCCATTTTCAAAGGGTTGGCCAAGGCCCTCGAGTAAGCCACTATGCCGGAAGAGCGGCTGGCGGGGGAAGTTCTGTCGGCGAAGGGAATGCGATAGCTGGATAGGAGCGGTGAAAGAGCGGGTCAGTTTGAACGGGCAGGTTTCTGAAAGGAAATCTGCCCTTCTTTTTTGGTAGCGGCCACCCCGTCGCCTCCAGGCACAGGAGATTTAAGTGCGCAAATTATTTTCCCTAATGTGTGAAATCGAAAGAGACAATTAACCTATAATTCGCCTCCTCAAGGTACGTTGGAAGGTGTCCCATGCCCATCGACTACCGTCTCTTGCCAGATAGCCCCTTACTCCGCATCGGGGTGTTCGAGCGCATCACGTGTGGGCCTCTTCGTGAAGACTGCTTCGACACTGAGCTGGAGTTTGAGCTGGTCCGAAACGGATTCGAGAATCTGCTCCGCATTGATGATCCTCGAGGGCAAGAACCATTTTCGTTGATGCACGTCGATGAGTATCTGGCGCTCCTCAGTTTTCCCGGCATAGTGTGGTTTGTTTCAAAAAGAATTCGAGTGGAGCCGAGGCAGGCCGCTTTGGCTATTCTCGCCGGTATGCCCTGGCCTTTGTGGGATAACAGTGAGCGGCGGGATGTCTTATTGAGCGTATCGATGGCGCAGGCCACACTTCTCAAAAACATCTTCAAGCCCACGAATAGCCTTGTTCTAATTCTCAGGAGTCTACCTCCTGGACTTCCAGCCTCACCACGCTGCAATGCCCAAAATATTTGGCGAGAAATCGCCCGCATATCGAGCCAGGATGTGACGCTGATCCGGCATGTCGCCAAAGCGTTGCGGATGTATCTCGATTGCCTTGGTGGGTTTCTGATGCAATGTATATATAGTGAAGCGATGAAAGAGTTTGATGCAGCGGGGGAGTAGCAAAGCGATGATCCGTCATTGGCACCCCATCAAACTTGGTATCATTTGGCTAATCGATCTGGCTCTCTTCCGAGCCCTCTGGCTCTTGGCCTCACCCCACAGAGGAGATGATAAAGCTCTGGTTATCGTTGTTTGGCTGGTCTTGTCCATCCCAGTTTTCGTTATCACGTGGAAATGGGCAGGTGGACGGGAAGGCAGGCTTATCTCTGGCTCTGCTGCCAATAGGGATGAACATCTCTCAACTCCTTCAGTTCGAGCGGAGGCAACACATCTACCAGTGCCTTTCTTGCATGAAGCATCACCCGAACTAGCACGTAAACTCGTTTTGCAATCGCTCAAAGACCATAAAGTTCTGAGGATAAAATACTTTGGTGGGACGGAGATGGATGTTGCGGTCAGGTACGAAATGCACCCGTTCCACTGGGAACACTTCGGCCCTTGCTTTATGGCCGTCAGATATCCCAAGGAGCAGGATAAAAAGTGGGTGGGGGATCAGATCAAATATAGTGATATTGCTGCGTTGGCGATCATAGACAAGAAATATGACTTGCGTCTTCGCCTGGAGGACCACTATAGGCGCATCACAGAGAGTAAGCTTTACAAACAACTAGGGCTAATGGCGGCTGGGACATTGCTAATCGCATTCTGCAGTGGCTTCGCTGCAATGCTCTTAGCCAATCTTGTCAGCAATCATTTGCAGCTAGCTTCGTACATGACAGCATTCTGGTGGATAGCTGGAAGTATCGCGGCGTTCTTCTTCCTATGGATGCTTAGACCCGGTGGGATACTGTTGGAGCCAGATGTACCTATGGAAGGCGAGGCAAGAGCTTTTATTGGAAGCCTGTTCTACGGAGGCATCTTCGGCTCGGGCTATCTTCTTGTATTCGGTCTATTCTTGTTTAGAAGCCCAGTCCAGACGTTGGGCTGGACTATTGTTCTCATGGTCGCAGTAGCTGCCTATCTTTCTATTCCCGAAAATGCTCAGGATAGATTTGTAGCCGTTTGGGGAAAAACTTTCTCGACTGCCTTGAGAAAGGCGTCGATGTTATTGTTTGCTGGCATGCTTATATTTTTCTTTGGGCACTACTTGAACTCTCTCGGAGAGAGGTACAATCACGTTCTGCGAACAATGGTCAATCTACCTGCCCAAGACAATTTGAGTGACTAACGGGTCCAAATTTCTTGACTCAGGCACACTCATCCTTTCCCTGCCCACAGCCGTATCGTGAATCTGGACACCATGACTATTGTCTGGTGGAGTTAATCCTGGTCTGATCGAGGGTGTTCCTAGGGGCGTTCCGAGGCCTCTCTTTCGAGCAGAGCAATGGCCTCTCCGTAGCTGCTCTTCCCGAGCCAGTGTGGACTTCGCTCTTTGATCTTTCTCCAAATGAGACTATCATCCGGTGTTCGGATTCCATGTCGGACATTTTCAAAGAAGTAGCGCTCATATCCGTTGTTTTGGCTTAGCCAAGCATCAGCGATATCTTCGACACTCAGGCGGGTTGCCTCTGCCTTCGTGGCAGTCGCAAGAATTACGTCCGCGTCGGCTGGTGCACCTTCAATTGTTGTCGTTGGCCAAGGGATTTGAAGGGCACCGTTCTCGCCCACAGGCGAAATGGCATATGCGTTGGCGCCGAAATAGTCAGTCCAGGGCTGCAGCCAGCCTGTGAGCTCAGCCCCTGCGCGGAACAACACTCCAACGCAGCCCCATGAGCTTCCGATCTCTCCGGGAGAAGCCGTATGCCGCTCTGCCTTCCACAGCGCTTCCGCCTCAGAAATCAGCGCAGGTACATCTGCAATAGCCGCCTTGCAGGGGACCAAGACCGCCCGTCCCGTCAGGTCATCGGGCGATAAAGTCATTGTGAAGGTATTGCCCCTCGAACTTGAACGTCGACCGTAGCGGATCGGGGCGCGTACAAAGACCTTTTCTTCAATGCAAAGACGTGAGTTGCGCCATTCTTCTCTTTTCCCGTTATCCCAGAGGAGAGATCCAATGATTAGAATCGAACCATTCATCATAATCTTGAGTAGAACGATATCGGCAGAAAGGATTGACATTGATGTGAAGATTGACTTGCACTAAGTGCCTGTAGTTACTGATGGGATTAAACGGGACTAGTATCTAGGCTTAATACTTTATCGTTGTCCTCTGCGGTCCGATTAGAATTGAAAAAGTCGATCCGTCATCCAATTTCCCTTCTCCAGCCCACGATTCAGCCTTCCCGTTAGCAATGAAATGGCCTTTCCGTTTGTCATTGCACTCGATGGCGCCTTCCGTATTGGCTGCGGAAAATGGAACAAACATCTTTCCTGTGCAGGATAACCCGTCAATATTTTTTACGGCAATCTCTGCGTCGTTTCCTAAGCTCCCACTCGCAGACCCTCTAAGGATTTCATTGCTTTGTAACTTGATCGTCGCGGGAACCGTTGCAGAGCAAGACGTGAGTATGAGGCCACCAAGGATAAGGAGCGATTTTTTCATGCTTCCTCCGGATCAGCTTGTCAGTCAGGCGCACGTATTCACAATCGCCGAAGAGAATGCTCGGAAGTCATCCAGCTGTTTGGTGATGATGGCGTCCTGCTTAGTCTGATTTGCAATCAGATTCTGATTATCCCCTGCATATTCTTCGAGAATTCGCTGGAGACAGCGTTCGATACTAGCCGCTTTATTCAGGATCACATCGTCAGCCATAAACTATCCCGTTCTCAGCGATTCTCTTTAAGATGTCTCGCCGTTCCTCGTTCAGCCTGGCATAGTCCGAATAGGCATACATTTCGAACTCCCGCCTGGCCTGTTCATCCGCTGCATTCAGGCAAGTTCCTGTTGAGAGCACTTGCATCTGCATGACCGTTGAGGCGCTACGCAAATCGATGAGATCGCCCTCGCGATGGAGTTGGATGGCGAGTTCTTGGGCCAGTTCGAAGCGACGCATTGCGGGAATCGGGTCGCGGGCGAGCACGGCGAGGTCCATGTCGCTGTCTGGACGCGCGGTCCCTTTCGCCTGTGAGCCGAAGCGGTACGGGGCGATGAGTCCGGGGACGGACTTTCCGAGGTGTTCAATGAGCGCGTGATCGTTCATGTTGGCGCTGCCCTTTGTGTTGGCTCAGGCTACTGGTTCATCTATGTCCTGTCAATCTTCAGATGGGGGTCTTCGTCACGGTCAAAGGAGGGGGCGTACTAACGCTGCTCAGGTCGTTTGCTAGTGGCAGGATAAGCCCGGTTGCGGTATTGTTACGGCTTTCCGGAGCTGGATGGCTTTCATGATCGCAATCATCGACTACGGCATGGGCAATTTGCGCAGTGTTCACAAGGCGTTTGAGGCCGTCGGCCATCAAGCGGTGGTGACACGCGATGCAGGCGTGATCAAGAGCGCCAGCCATGTCGTGTTGCCGGGGGTCGGGGCATTCGGCGATTGCATGGCAAACCTTGAACAGTATGGGCTGGTTGATTCCGTTCGCATGGCGGTTCAATCGGGTAAACCGTTCCTGGGAATTTGTCTGGGGCTGCAGCTACTGTTTACGGAAAGTGAAGAGTTCGGCATGCATAAGGGGTTGGACATCATTCCCGGCAAGGTACGGAGGTTTGCCGCTGATCCCACGTTGAAAGTCCCCCATATGGGGTGGAATCAAGTGGATGTGCAGCGTGCCTGTCCGGTGTTTGCCGGCATCCCGAACGGTGCGAATTGGTATTTTGTCCATTCGTATTTCGTCGATCCCGTCGAGAAAGAGATTGCGGCTACGACCACGACCTATGGGATTCCCTTTGTCTCAAGCATTTGGAAAGACAACGTCGTCGCCTGCCAGTTTCACCCTGAAAAGAGTCAGGCGGTTGGCCTGCAACTGATCCAGAATTTCGGGGCCTGGATGTGAGCGCCGCAACTCCCCATATTCGGAGGATAGGTTTGGTGTGCCTGGCCGGAGCTGTTTTGGCCGGGGCGGGGTGCAGCGGGTCGAAGGTGACGACGAAGGCGTCAAATGAGCTGCCGAGGTATCAGGTGAAGACCATGGCCTTAGTCCCGTTCACGACGATCGCCACGCCGCAGGTCCGTGATCAGGGAGATCTGTTCATGTCGACGCCGCAAAGCGTCCGCCGGTCGGATATTTCGGTCGGGGTGCCGTCAAATGTGGAGCCTCCGCCCCGGCAGACGGTGATCGTTCCGGGTGCTGCTGCAGAGAAGGTGACGCAGCTCTTCTGGACCCGGTTACGGAATCGCGCCGGTGTCGTCGTCTCGTCACCGGGCGATACGGGGAAAGCCGCGGCCTCGCTTGGCGGAGATCCGCTGAAGACCACGCCTGACATGGCGGCGGCGGCCGTGGCCAAGAAACTGAAGCAGGACGCCGCTCTGATCGGGCAGGTGTTGGTCTATCAGGAGCGAGTGGGCAGTCGGCTCGGGGCGAACCCTCCGGCCTCTGTCGGGTTTGAGGTCAAAGTGGTGGCAGCGGACGGGCAGGTGTTGTGGGTCGGCAACTATTATGAACGGCAACGGCCGATGACTGAAGACTTTATGGGGTTCATTCATCGCTGGGCGTTCGTCACAGCCGACGAACTGGCGGAGTACGGCGTGGATGAAGTGTTGAAAGAATTTCCATTCGGAGCAGGGGGAGAAAAGTAACGTGCTTGTGATTCCAGCCATCGATTTGAAAGATGGGCGTTGTGTGCGGTTGCGTCAGGGCGATATGGCCGCAGAGACGGTGTACTCGGAGGATGTCCCGGCGGTCGCTCGGAAGTGGCAACAGGGCGGGGCCGGTCTCATTCATGTCGTCGATTTGAACGGCGCGGTCGACGGGGAACCCAGGAATCTTCCGCAGATCGAAGCCGTGATGAAGACTGTGAGTGTGAAAGTGCAGGTTGGCGGAGGAATTCGCACAATCGAGACGGTACGGCGCTATCTCAATGCCGGTGTCTCGCGCGTGGTGCTCGGGACCGCGGCGCTCACGGATCGCGCGTTTCTTGAACAGGCCTGCCGGGAATTCCCGCAGCGCATTCTGCTGGGGCTCGATGCGCGTGACGGCAAGGTGGCGGTGAAGGGTTGGACTGCCGTATCGGAAACGAAAGCGATCGATCTTCTCAAAGACCTTGGAGGACTTGCGATCAGTGCGGTGATCTATACAGACATTTCGCGCGACGGCATGCTGAGCGGACCCAACATTCCCGCGTTGCAAGAGGTGGCCGAACAGTCAGCGTTCCCCGTCATTGCCTCCGGCGGCATCACGCGAGTTGAGGATCTGCAAGCCGTGTATGCCCTCGGCTCTCGCATCGAAGGCGCGATCGTCGGGAAGGCGCTGTACGACGGGAAATTGGATTACGCCGCAGCGGTCGCGGCCGTGGGCGCACGATGTTGACGAAGCGCATCATTCCTTGCCTCGATGTGAAAGACGGCCGGGTGGTGAAGGGCGTCAGCTTCGTCAATCTTCGTGATGCGGGCGATCCGGTAGAAGTGGCGGCGGTCTATGATCGCGAAGGGGCGGACGAGTTGTGTTTTCTCGATATCACCGCGTCGCACGAAAATCGAAAGACGATTATCGATGTGGTCGAACAAACTGCCGCGCGCGTCTTCATGCCTGTGACGGTTGGAGGCGGGGTTCGGACGCTTGATGACATCCGCGCCTTGCTCAATGCCGGCGCCGATAAAGTGAGCATCAATACAGCGGCGGTCCAACGGCCGGAATTTGTGCGGGAGGCGGCGCAGAAATTCGGGACTCAGTGTATCGTCGTCGCGATCGATGCGAAGCGAAGTATCACGCCCGGTCGATGGGAAGTCTTTACGCATGGCGGGCGCAAGTCCACCGGGCTCGATGCGGTGGAGTGGGCGAAGCGGATGGAAACCTACGGAGCGGGGGAGATCTTGCTGACGAGCATGGATCAAGACGGCCAGCAAAGCGGCTATGACCTAGGACTGACGGCGGCGGTGTCAGAAACCGTCTCGATTCCAGTGATCGCGTCAGGCGGGGTTGGGACGCTTGAACACCTCTATGACGGGTTCACGAAGGGGAAGGCCGACGCGGTGTTGGCGGCGTCGATTTTTCACTTCCGGACATATACGATTCCACAGGCCAAAGAATACTTACGCGAGAAAGGTGTGCCGGTTAGGTTTGATCAAGCCGCACCGGTTTCGTGACATCATGGGACAAGACGACGGAGCACAGGCGTTCAAGTTTGATGCGCAGGGGCTGATTCCAGCCGTTGTGCAGGACTGGCTGGACGGCACGGTCTTGATGGTCGGGTATATGAACCAGGATGCGTTGAATCAGACAGTGGCCACCAAAACGGTTCACTTCTGGAGCCGGTCGCGACAGAAACTCTGGGAGAAGGGTGAGACATCCGGGAACAAGCTCCTTGTGAAAAACCTCTTTGTGGATTGCGATCGCGATACCATTCTCGTGAAGGCGCAACCGGTTGGGCCGACTTGTCACACCGGACAGCGGGCTTGTTTTTTCACGGCGATGGACGAGTCGGGTGGAGTGGGCGCCGGCAAAACCGACGAGGCTGCCGGTGGCATTCTTGAGGCGGTACTGCGAACGATCGAAACACGTCGTGCCAATCCCCAGCCGGGATCCTACACGACGAAGCTCTTCGAGGGAGGACACGACAAGATCCTCAAGAAGGTGGCAGAAGAAGCCGGCGAGGTGCTGTTGGCGTCGAAGGGCGGAAAGAAAGAGGAAATCGTTTACGAGATTGCCGATCTGTTTTTTCATACGCTCATGGTCTTAGGCTACCATGACATTCCTCTGTCCGTGATCTATAAAGAGTTGGCGAAGCGGTTTGGGAAGTCCGGCCTCAGGACAGAACCATAGCCAGGGAGGGCACGGTGAGCACCTGTATTTTTTGCCGTATCGTCGATGGCAGCATTCCCGCAAAAGTGGTGTATCAGGACGAGCATACATTGGCGTTCGATGATGTCAGCCCTCAAGCACCCGTTCACACCTTGGTCATTCCAAAGCGGCATGTCGCAGCCGTTCAGGATTTCGGCGAGGAAGATCAAGCGTTGCTTGGCCGCTTGCTCTTGACTTGCCGACAGGTTGCCACAGACAAGGGCCTTGCCGAACCGGGCTATCGCATTGTGGCCAATACAGGGCGAGACGCAGGACAAACTGTTTTTCACCTGCATTTTCATGTGCTTGGTGGTCGTCACCTCGGCTGGCCTCCGGGCTAGCCGGGCTCCCTTATAATTGACAGGGTTTCAAGCGGTCTGATACCCTGACCAGTCAAATTTTCCGATCATTTACAGGCTAGCTCGTCGGTCGACCTTGACGGGTGCAAAGGAGCCAGGACTCTCGTGGGCCGAGGCCTGATTTCTGACGACATCATCAACCAGATTCGTGACCGGATCGATATCGCGGATATCGTCGGCCATCATGTCTCGCTCACCAGAGCCGGGCAGAATCTGAAGGGATTGTGTCCGTTCCATCAGGAAAAGAGTCCGTCGTTTACGGTGAGCCCGTCACGGCAGATTTTTCATTGTTTCGGCTGCGGGGCCGGCGGCAATGTGTTTACTTTTTTGACGAGGATTACGGGAGCCAGTTTCCCCGAAGTGGTGCGCGATCTGGGCCGAAAGGTGGGGATCGAAGTTCAGGAGTCGGCCGAGGCCTATCCGCAGGCGGCTCAGTTCGGGCGTATCGAGCAAGTGAACCAGGCCGCATCCTCCTGGTTTCACAAGAATCTACAGGATGCAAAGGCCGGGGAGCCCGCACGAGCTTATCTCGCCGAGCGGGGCATCGAACCGGCCACGATTACGCGATTTGCCATCGGTGTGGCGTTGGGGGAATGGGAAGCCTTGATCAGGGCGTTGACGCATCAAGGGTTTACGGCAGGTGATCTGGCGGCGGCTGGGTTGACCGTTGCGCGGGAGCAGGCGGGGAAAGGGGCCACGGGTTTCTATGATCGATTCAGAGCCCGCGTCATGTTTCCGATCGTCGACTTGCGCAAGCGTGTCGTGGGATTCGGCGGACGGACGCTCGGAGACGGCACCCCTAAGTATTTGAATTCCCCTGATACGCCGTTATTCAAAAAGGGCCAGACGCTGTTTGCCTTCGACCAGGCGCGCGAAGCGATCGCTCGAACGAAGACCGTGATCGTGGTCGAAGGCTATTTCGATGCGATTGCCCTGCATCAGGCCGGGATTACGCACACCGTGGCGACGCTGGGTACGGCGCTGACGGCGGAACATATTCAAGCCATCCGGAGGTTTGCGACGAATGTCGTATTGCTGTTCGATCCGGATGCCGCCGGTGTGCGAGCGGCGCTGCGAGGATTGGATCTGTTTGTAAATAGCGGGCTCGGGGTCAAGGTCGTGACATTACCGGACGGAGACGACCCTGACACGTACGTTCGGAAAGCCGGAGCCGAGGCATTTGCGCGGCTCGAGGCGGCGGCTCCGAGCCTGTTAGACTATGCGTTGGAGCATAGCGTGAAAGAGGCCGAGTCCGGATCGCTCGAAGGCCGGATACGCAGCGTGGATGAAATCTTACGCATCCTTCAGAAGAGCGAACATCCGATCGAACGGGAAGAACGGCTGCGAGTGGTTGCTGAGCGGTTGGGGATCAATCAGCAGCGATTGATTGAACGGTATCCAGCGTTGATAGCTGAGCAGCGGAAACCCGCCGGTTCACCGACCCCGTCACCGAAACCCGTACCGGCTTTCAAAGGCGTTCCCGAGGAGCGGGATCTCGTGTTTTTGCTATTGCAGGGAAAATTGTCTCCGGCGGATATCCGCCGGTTAAAGCCGGAACTGTTTTCAATCCAGGCCTGTCAAAAGCTCGTGGCTTGTGCGTTGGCGCATCTGGGGACGGATGGGCGTGTCGAAGTACGAGCGTTCCTCGATGCGGCGATGGCCGATCCAGACTGTGGGGCGTTGGCCACCGAATTCTCGCTGCGGGACGACCATTTCGACGATCTCCCGGAGCATATCAAGGGCTGCCTGGATCAGCTGGACCGGAAACGTTCCGAGGCCGCCATGCGCGAGCTCATCTCGCGCCTCAAAGGGGCTGAACGTGAAGGGCGTTGGGAAGACGTGCAGTCGATCAATCTGCAAGTGAACGAATTGCAAATGCGGAAAGCCGGCACGCCAGTCGCCGGCACAGTCTCATTGGTGAAGGAGTAGTTATGGCGAAGCAAGAGTTGCTCGGCGAGGTGAAGAAACTCATTACTATTGGGAAGGAAAAAGGCTTCAAGACCTACGATGAGCTGACTAACACCCTGCCGTCGGAGGTGGTCTCCTCCGA
>CAZXNN010000072.1:0-11765 GCA_964641915.1 uncultured Nitrospira sp.
GCCGACCGTGTTCGATCACCGGTTGAGGCTGGCCCGGCTCTACGACGGACAGGGAGCCCCCGAGAAGGCCGAGACCGTCTTGCGAGACGCGATCGCTCTCGCCCCGCAGAGTGAGGAGCGCCGGCTGCTGCTGGCCGATTTTTTCCAGACCAGAAAGAACTCACGGGCCGCGGAGCAGGTGCTCCTCGACGCAACGAGCCACTTGTCCCATTCGACCAAACTGCGCTTCGGGCTGGCCGAGTTTTATCTCAAGAACGGACAGGAGTCTCAGGCGCGCGAACAATACCACGCGCTGATCAAGGAGCATAAAGACAAGGCGGCCGGTTTGGACGCCACGGTTAAGCTGGCCGAGCTGGACCTGTATGCGGGACAACAGGCGGAGGCGAGCCGCCAGGTCCAAGAAGTCCTCAAGATCAATCCTCGATCGACCGAGGCGCTGGTGCTCTCAGGTCGCATGGCTCTGGCAAAACGCAACGGCAAAGACGCGGTCCAGGCCTTCCGAACCGTCTTGCACGACCAGCCTGAGTTGGCAACCGTCCACTTTCTTCTCGGCCAGTCCTATCAGGTGACCGGAGAGGTCAACCTGGCGAAGGAAAGCTTTGAACGCGCCGTGGCCCTCTATCCGGGACAAGTCGATGCCCGCCGCTCGCTCGCCGCGCTCGAGAGCCAAAGCGGCAGACCCCAACAGGCTCGCGCCAGACTGGACGATCTCTTAAAACAGCGTCCGGATGACCTGGCCGCGCTCGACATGCTGATGAACCTCGATCTCGTGACAAGAAATTGGGCTGATGCGGAACGAACGCTCGAACGGCTCAAGTCCGTTTCGAAGGACAGTGTGGTCGCGTCGATGGCGGAAGGCCGGCTGCGGGAGGCGCAGGGACAGCTCGGTCAGGCCGGCATGGCTTATGAGCGGGCGACGGCGCTTGCGCCGAATGAGCCGGAGCCGCTCCTGTTACTCATTAAACTGGATATTGCGCAAGGCCACGCCGACAAGTCTAGAACCAGGCTGGAAACGCTGGTGGCCGCGCAACCGAATCATCCGTTCGGCCATGGGCTGCTGGGGGAGGTTCTCGCCATGACCGGTCACTCCTCAGAAGCCGACAGCCAATTCAAAGAGGCGACCAGAGTCAACCCCAAGTGGATCACGCCCTGGCTCGATTGGGGAAGCCTCTGGCTCGCGCAAAAGCAGCCAGATCAGGCGGTACAGGTCATCCAAGCCGGTCTCACGGCCAACCAAGACAGCGAAGAGTTATACATGTTGCTGGCCTTGGCCCACACCGCCAGCGGTCAGGTCGATCCGGCCATTGCGGCCTATGACGGGGCGCTGCGCCTGAATCCCCGCAATGTACTGGCGGCGAATAACCTGGCGGTCATGCTTGTCGACTCCAAAGGGGACCCGCAGAGTTTGCAGAAAGCCTTTGCGTTAAGCCGTGACTTCGAAAAAGACGCGCCGCATCCGCTCTTTCTGGATACACTGGGCTGGGTGCGATTTAAAATGGGGCAGCAGGACGAGGCGCTGCGGATCATGAAGGATGCCGTCGGGAAAGCCCCGGAGATTCCGACGCTGAACTATCATCTCGGAATAGCCTACTTCCAGTCGGGCAAGACAGCCGAGGCCCGCACCCACCTCGCCAAAGCGCTGAAGAGCAACGAATCGTTCCAGGGAAGACAGGAAGCGGAACAGATCCTGTCTCAGATGAAAGGGTAGGAGACCGTGGAAAAGATGCTCGCGGTTAGAGGTCTGAGGTTCGAGATCACCCCCTTGCGCACCATGGTGATCTCGCTCGCATTACTTGTCGTCGCAGTGAACACCACGATGCCCGGTTGTGCCATGGCTGCGCCGCCGGTTGTGCCTCAAGTCGATCCCGGCTATCGCCTCGGAGCGGAAGATGTCATATTGATCTCCGTCTGGAAAGATGAGCAGCTCACCAGGGAGGTCGTGGTTCGTCCGGACGGGATGTTTTCGTTTCCTCTGGTCGGGGACATCCAGGCGGAGGACCGGACCGTGGAGGAGATTCGGACTGATCTGGTGAAACGGCTGGTCAAATATATCCCGAATCCGAATGTGTCTGTCGCAGTCATGAAGGTGCTGAGCTACAAGATCTATGTCGTCGGACGGGTGAACAAGCCGGGAGAATACCTGATCGGCCACTATACGGACGTGCTTCAAGCCTTGAGCCTTGCCGGAGGTCTGACTCCTTTTGCAGCAGAAAACGACATTAAGATAATCCGGCGGGTGCGGGGACAACAGCAGGTCTTCCCGGTGCGCTACGGCGATCTCCGCAAAGGCCGGGACCTGGAGCAGAACATTCTCCTCCAACGCGGCGACACTGTGATGGTGCCGTAGCAGTATGTTGAAACGGTACACCAGCATTGTCGTGACGGCCTAGGTTGAGGCTAAGGGTACAAGCATTGCGCTGCTCTTTACTCAGCCTTAATCTTAGCCCCGGCCTTCTAGGGAAGCTGCTTCTTGCTGTGTTGCTCTATACTATGCAACCAACAGGGACTTGGGCGGCTGAGTGGTCGATCGTCCCGTCGATTGGAGTCAAAGGCGTGTACAACGACAACCTGCTTCTCACGCCGCTGCCGCACGATGAGACCTATGGCCATTGGACCTCGCCGACGGCAGAATTTGCAGCCAAGACGGAACGGCTGGAAGTGAGCGGCAAAGTGGCAGCCGATTTCGTCTCCTACTATGGGGGCGAAGAAACAAGCTTTACAAATATCTTCCTTCCGCTCTCGATGCGCTACAAGACGGAAAAAGACATTCTGGGGTTTACCGGCGGCTTTACCCGCGATAATACGCTCATGGCTGAATTACTTGAAACGGGTCTTGTGTTGCGCTTCACGCAACGGAATCAGGCGTCGGCCAATCCAACCTGGTCCCGCAGCCTCACAGAGAAGCTGTCGTTACAAACGTCTTTTCAGTTTTCCGATACCACCTATGAAGATGGGCTTCGGCTCGGCCTGGTGAACTATCAGCTTCTCGGCGGATCGGGAGGGATGCTCTATCAGATGACCGAGCAGGATCAGCTGCAATTAACCGGTTCGTATATCCAATTTCAAACAACTAACGCACCCTCCGCCTTCCAGGCTAGCCTGCCTGGCGTGAGCCTGACCTTCACCCATGCATTTACAGAGTCGTTGACAGCCACCATTTTCGGCGGGCCCCGCTTTATCAGTTCAACCTCTCAACTGGGAAGCGACAGCCTTACGACCCGTAATACGGTATGGTTATTCGGTGGAACCATTCAAAACAAGTTTGAGAGCGCAACCCTGTTGCTTTCCGCTTCACGAGATATCGTTCCAAGCGGGTTCGGCTTACTCATTCAAACTGAAAAACTCTCCACGACCGTTTCCTATGACTTGAGCGAACGTGTTGCCGTCTCACTGGACGCTACCGGCTATCAGGTTTCAGGCGCAAGCAGCCTTGTCCTTGGCGGCAGCATCCCGGACCAACTGTTCTTCTATACCACCCCGAAACTGAGCTGGAAGTTTTCGGAATGGTGGAGGGGCGAGTTGTCCTACACGTATCGATGGCGTGATAGCATAGGCCTTCAGCCTGTGACGATCTCCAATGGTGCGATGTTTACCATCAGCTATTATCCACCGAAGCTGGCTCTCTCAAACTAGGCGACTTGATTATGGGACCTCAATCACAATTGATCTCCACTGACTCCGCGCAAAGCCTCCATGACTATGTTGCGATCTTTGCCCGGCGCAGGACGCTCATTCTGACAGCGGGAGGGATCCTGTTGCTTCTCAGCTTTGCTGCCGCATTTCTCTGGCCGCCTACCTACAAGTCCATGGCCACGATCCTGATCGAGGAGCAGGAGATCCCGACCGATCTGGTTCGATCGACCATCACCAGCTATGCCGACCAACGCATCGAGACCATCAAACAGCAGGTCATGAGCCGCACGACGCTCTGGAAAGTCGTCGAGCAATTCGACCTTTACCCGGATCAGCGCAAGGCCAGCCCGGCTGAAGAAGTCGTCAAGCGCTTCATCAAGGATATCCAGGTCGAAGTGATCAGTGCCGACGTGGTCGATAAGCGGACCCAGCATGCCACCAAGGCCACCATCGCCTTCACCGTCGCCTATCAGAGCAAATCTCCAGACCTCGCGCAAAAAGTGGCTAACGAACTGACCAGTTTATTTCTGGGGGAGAACCTCAAGAGCCGCGAGCGCCAGGCGCAGGAAGCCACGTCGTTCCTCCAACAGGAAGCGGAGAATCTCGCCAAGCACATCGGGGCGATCGACGATAAGATCGCCGGTTTCAAGCAGCGGGCCAGCGGCGCGCTGCCGGAACTGATGCAATTGAATCAGCAGCTCATGAATCAAGCCGACCGGGAATTGATGGACGTCGATCAGCAGATCCGCACGCTCGAAGAGCGCAAGAATTATCTGGAAGGGGAGCTGGCCACGATCAAGCCCAACAGCCCGATGATTTCTGCCAGCGGCGAACGCATTCTGGACTCAGCCGATCGCCTCCGGGCCCTCCGTGCGGAATATGCGGGAGCTACAGGCAACCTGGCGCCGGACCATCCCGATATTGTGAAGATGAAGCAGGAGATTGAGGCTCTGGAAAAAGAGACCGGCCACCTTCCCGAGGTCGAGGAGGCATCGAAGCAACTCGTGGATGCCAGGGCTTCGCTCGCCACTATTTCTGAGCGACTGGGCAAGGAACATCCTGATGTCGTGACCGCGCAGCGGCGCATCACCTCGCTTGAGCTGGAAGTGCGGAAGCTCAGGGCTGTGCCGCCCCGCAAGAATCCGACCCAGCGGCCGGAGAACCCCGCCTATATCAACCTCCAGGCGCAACTGAACTCAGCCACGTCCTCGCTGGACGCACTTCGCAAAACGAAAGCCGATGTGAAGCAACGCCTCCAGTCCTATGCCACCAGACTGGAAAAAACCCCGGAACTCGAACCTGAGTACCTCGTCTTGATTCGGGACCGGGATACCTCGGGGCAGAAGTACCAGGACATCCGCTCCAGGCTGTTGGAAGCCAAGGTGTCGGAGGGCCTGGAAGTACAGCGCAAGGGCGAGCGGTTCTCTCTGATCGATCCCCCCAGCCTGCCGGAGAAACCGGACAAACCGAACCGGCTCGCGATTGTGCTGCTCGGCTTCATCTTGGCCGTCGGTGGGGGACTCGGATCGGGCGCGGCGGCGGAATCGCTGGATCACTCCATCCGTTCACCGGAACAGCTCGCGCAACTGACTCACATGTTCCCGTTGGCGGTGGTGCCCTTCATGCCGAATGAGCAAGATCTCTCCAAGGCGGTCAAACGCCGGCGGATTGTCAGGGGAGCCGGCATCGGAGCCTTTGGGGTGATTCTCCTACTGGTACATACCTTCGTCGTACCGTTCGATGTGCTCTGGTTTGCAGCCCTTAGGCGATTTGGCATAGAGTAGAAGAGGGAAGAGAGCAAGGCCAAGGTCAAGGTTGAGTAAAGATTCGGGTTGTCCCCCCTTGCCCTAAGGCTTAACCTTAACCTTCCTTTATTGGAGAATCCATGGACCGATTTCGCACCGCGGTACAACTGTATAAAGACCAGCAGAGCGGGTCTTCGAATAAGACTCCCGGAGGACGATCCGGCGGCCCGCAAGCGGTGCCGCCCCCGATTGTCTACACCAGGACGAAATCGCTGGACGTGCCTCTCTCGGTCCTCCGTCAGCGGCGCGTCATGGCGGCCTACGACAAAGGCCCGTTCGTCGATGCCTTCAAGATCCTCCGCACGCAGGTGATGCACCGGCTCCGTGAAAAGGGCTGGAACGTGCTCGGGATCACGAGTCCAGGCGACGGCGAAGGCAAGACTCTCACGGCAGTCAATCTGGCCATCAGTCTGGCCATGGAATCCACGCAAACCGTCTTGCTGGTAGATGCCAACCTTCGCAACCCCAGCATCCATGACGTCTTCGGATTGAAAGACTGTCCCGGTTTGGCCGATTATCTTCTCGATGACGTGCCTGTCGAGAATCTACTGGTCCATCCCGGGATCGGCCGATTTGTGCTGCTCCCCGGGGGGAGGGCGATCCAGAATTCGACCGAAATCCTGACATCGCCGAAGATGCTGGCGCTGGTCGAGGAATTTAAACACCGCTATCCTTCACGGATTGTGATCTTCGACTTGCCTCCGCTGTTGCAGACCGCCGACGTGCTGGCCTTTTCTCCCTATACCGATGCGCTGCTCCTGGTGGTGGAGGAAGGGAAGACCTCCGCAGAGGATGTACAACGGGCGCTCTCGCTGGTGAAGGATTCGAGGCCGGTTCTTGGGACCGTCCTCAATAAGGCCGGACAACTGGCTGCGACACCGGCGAGTATGAGAAAGCTTTTGGGAAACTGAAGGGGTTATGTACGAAACATTTTACAATCTTCGCACCAAGCCCTTCGCGCTCCTGCCGGATACCGACTTTCTCTATGCCGGGTCGGTGCATCGAGCTGCTTATGGCCTGCTGGAGTACGGCGTCCTCAGCCAGGCCCCCTTCATGGTCCTCACGGGCGACCCTGGCATGGGCAAAACGTCGCTGTTGCAAAAGCTCATCGCCGAACATGGGCAGAAACATTCGATCGGGCTCATCACGAACGCGCGCTACGACATCGAGCATCTGCTTCCCTGGATTCTGCTGTCCCTGGGATTGAGCACCAAGCAGCTCGACCAGGTCGAGGCCTATCACGTCTTCACGCAATTCCTGGCTCAGGAAGCGAAACAACACCGCCGGGTCATCCTCATTGTCGATGAAGCGCAAAGTCTCGGTGCTGAACTGCTCGAAGAGCTTCGTCTGCTCTCCAATTTGAACGACGGCAAGATACTCAAGTTGCAGATTATTCTCTCCGGCCAGCCCGATCTTCATGCGCTGCTCCAGCGGATCGACATGACACAGTTCGCCCAGCGCATTGTGGTCGACTATCATCTGGAGCCGCTCACCGAAACGGACACGGGCCATTGTATCCGTCACCGGCTGCGGGTGGCTGGCGGCTCTCCTTCGCTGTTCACAAACAAAGCCTGTGCCCTGATCCATCGGCTGACGAAGGGCAATCCGCGGCTCATCAATCAGGTCTGCGAGATCGCACTGACCTACGGATTCGCCGAACAGGCGAGAGTGGTCACGTCCAAGCTCGTCGCTCAGGCGGCACTGGACCGGAGCAAAGGCGGCATTCTTCCGCTCGCCGGACGAGAAGAGCTGGCCATCCTGGCGGCCGCTCCCGAGGATACGACTGAGATCGATGCCGCCATCCCCCAACCCCAGACCACCCCCCAGGCAACGGACCTGCCTCGCACCGCCCCCAAAGAGCAGAATTCGGAGGCGCTCTACCAGGACGGGTTGCGCATGAAAAATGAGAACCGCCTTGAGGAGGCAATGGCCCTCTTCGAAGAGGCAAGCAAGAATCCCGCGTTGTGGCTGAAAGCGCACGCTCAAATCGGCATCTGCTGCAGGACCATGGGTAACTTGCGGGCTGCTATCCAGGCCTTCCGTGTCGCTCTGAATGATTCATCAGCCTCGCCCAAAGAAGTCCTCGATGTGCAATACATGCTCGCTCGGTCACTCCAATCCTCCCTCCAGAATAAGGAAGCGCTGACGGTCTACCGCCAACTCGCGCGCGCCCAGCCGGATTATCGCGATGTCGGCAGCCGGATCAAACAGTTGGCGGCTTCCACTACCGGACGCACGAATGGCGGTCCCCAACCCGGCACCTCAGATTCCTGGGTCAGCCAGGCCTTTGACAGCCTCCATCGCTTGATCGGCACGCACCGCTCCTAAGAGACGGGCAGGGACCGACGAGGTTGAGGTCAAGGCTCAGGTTGAGGATGGAAATGCAAATTTACCTTACTTGACATTTTGGATTCGTCCGCACGCCTCTGAACCTCAGTCTCACCTGATTTGTTCCCTTCTCAACCTTAGTCTCAGCCTTGACCTGCGTTCAGCCGATCCCGCTCAAGACTTTCTCCGTTCCTGCCGATAGGCATAAGACACGAGCACACCTATGAGCCTTGAAGTCATCCAAATCATTGAAGCCGATCAAGACCATGCCCGGACTGTCGACCAGATCCTCCGCAAAGCCTCGTTTCGCACCAATATCGCCTTTGATGGGCCGACCGGAATTCAGGATATTTGGAAGAACCGGCCCGCCTTAGTCGTGCTGGATCTCATGGTGCCTGGTATCGGCGGCAAAGATTTGTGCCGGCGGCTGCGTGAGGACCCGCAAACGAAATCGATGGGCATCATTCTCGTCACCGCCGTGACCTCGGAAGACGCTCGTGTGGCGGGGCTGGAAAGCGGAGCCGATGATATTCTGACAAAGCCCTACAGCCCCCGCGAGCTGGTCGCTCGAGTTCATGCCGTGTTGCGGCGCCTCGCCGCCAGCGCACCGGAGAATCTCGACGATCTCGACGACGATCTCGCGCTGGACGCCACCCAATACGTTGCCACGTTCCGTGGACGACATCTGGTCCTGACCAAGCCGGAATGGCAAACGCTCCTGCGTTTGGCCAAGACAACGGGGAAGGTCGTGCCGCGAGAAGAGCTCCGCAGCCTGTTGTGGGGCAACGATACCCTCACCCATGATCGAGAGCTTGATCAACTCGCCGCCTCGCTCAATCAGAAACTTGCGGGCCGGGACGGCGCCGCGCCTCTCATTGCCAAGGTTGCAGAAACCGGCTACCGGCTTCTCCGCAAAGAACAGGCCCTTCCTCTCAGCGCCTAATCCGCCACACCATACCCGAGATCATTCGTTCACACGACTCCGCAGTTGTGCTAGCGTACCTCCGCACCAAGGAGGTTCGTGTATGGATTGTTTATTGATGCGCCATGGCATCGCCGTCGAGACGGCGGAATGGTCCGGCCTTGACGGCACTCGTCCCTTGACCGATCCAGGCAGGAAGAAGGTTCGCCAAGTGGCGAAGGGCCTCGCCGCAATGGAGCTGGCTCCCACGCACCTCTTCACCAGCCCCCTCGCCAGGGCCAGGGAAACTGCCGCGATCGTCAACGCCATTCTCTGTCCTTCTGTCACGATATCTTTGTGCAAGGCCTTGGAACCAGGATCCACGCCTCAATTCCTGACGACGTTCCTTCGATCGCTCCCGGATCGTTCCATCGTTCTCTGCGTCGGACACGAACCGTTGCTGGGCGCAATGGGCGGCTATCTGCTCAACGGGCAGGCGTCACAGAATTATCCGATGAAGAAGGCCGGGGTCGGAATGATTCATTTGCCCGGGCCGCCACGAGCAGGGGAGGGTCGGCTCCATTGGTGGTGCACCCCGACACAGCTCCGCGCACTGGGACGGGCGAAGAAGAAACAAGATATTGATTGATGCGGACAGTGAGGTCAGACCGGCTGCGTTCTCGAAAACCCTTGGCGGGCGGAACAGAATCCCTTCATGATTTCTCCGCTTCCTGCGGCACTTCGTTAAACTGCACACGCCGTCGAAAGACCTGTTCCAGCAGGTCCGTCCGCTGTGAAGCCGACCAGATCTCCATGGCCGCATCGCCGCTGACCGTGGCCACGATCGTCAAGGTCTGGCCGATTTTCACATTCACCGTCTGCACTGCAGAGAAATGCGTCCGGTCCAAAGCATCGGCCACCCGCAGGAGGGCCGACAGGATCCGCACCGTCCGCTTGAGCTTCAACGACAGATCGGCATAGCCCTCATGTTTGGCTGCCGGCATGGACCGGCGGTGATAGCGGGCAATGTTTGCGACCACTTCGATTTCTTCCGCCGTCAATCCGCCGATGTCGCTGTTCTTGATCAGATAGTAGGCATGTTTATGATGCTGCCGTGGATTGATCAGATAGCCGATATCGTGCAACACCGCAGCAAACTCCAGCCAGCTTCGCTCCGGCTCGCCGAGATGATGCAACCGCTTGGTTTGATCGAACAACTTCAGCGCCAGACCGGCCACGTGCAGGGAGTGCACTTCCGGCACCTGGCAGCGTCGCGCCAACCCGATCACATTGCGCCGCCGGACGTCCGGAATCTCGCGCTCCGCTTTCAGGCCATCGCGATGCCGATCGATGAAATCGTAGATCACCCCTTCACGGATCGCTTTATCGCAGATCGTCATCTCGTCGGTACCGGATAGTTCCAACAGCCGACGCAAGACCACGACCGCGGGAAACAGCGTATCAACCCGCTTCGGATCCAATCCGGGAATCCCCAACCGTCCTTTCACGGAGGATTTGCGGAGTTCGGCCTCGACCAGGCGCAGGTCTTTCAGCCGCACCTTTGCCAGATTGAGCTGCGGCAACGGCCGGCCCGTCTGCCTCATATGGACAATCTCCGCCACATTCCCGGCCATTCCGGACGTGGCAACCACGCCATCGAACTGTTTGACCTTGAACGTATCGAGCGCCCCCTTCAAGGCCAGCAAGACGGCCTCGTTCAGCTGTTTGACCATGGCTTCGGTAGGCGGAGTTTTTTTCACATATTGATCGGACAAGCGAATCGCGCCGAGCCTCAGGCTCTTGGCATGTTGCAATCCATCGCGCGTCCCGACAATGAGCTCGACCGATCCGCCGCCCACATCCACCACCAGGGTCGGCTTTTCAGACAAGGCCATGCTGTGACGGACGCCGAGAAAGATCAGCCGGGCTTCTTCGATTCCGCTGATCACGCGGATCTTGATGCCGGTCTGCTCCTCAACCAGATCGACGAAATCGCCGCCGTTTTTCGCTTCACGCACAGCGCTGGTCGCAACGGCGGTAATCCGCTCAAACCCCTTGTTCTTCGCCAATGTCACCAGCGTCTTCAATACGCCGACACCACGGCCGATGGCTTCGTCGGAGAGTCGCTTCGCGGCGAATGCCCCATTCCCTAACCGGGTCATGTCTTTGAAGCGATCCAGAATCTTGTAGCTGGCGTCGGGCAGTATTTCAGCCAACACCATATGGATCGAGTTGGTTCCGATATCGATGACAGCGAGTTTGGCCATAGCAGAGCCCCTTAAGACATACGGGAACGTGGCAGGTTAGACGACAGGATTTCCAACACCATCGCACGACATCAAGGATTGCGGATGGAACAGGCGGGAGGCCGAACAACGCGCCTGCGCAAAACTACTCTTTCACCACAAAGTGGACACTGCGGTTTTTCTGCCAGCATTCTGACTGATGCTCAAAACAGAGCGGGCGATCTTTGCCGTAACTGGTCGTGCGCACATCCATGTCGAGCCCCAGCTGCTTGAGATAGGAGCGAACCGCCTTCGCCCGACGCTCGCCCAAGACCAAGTTGTAGGCGGAGGTCCCCATTTCATCGCCACGCCCTTCGAGGAGAATCCGCTTGCTCCCCTCATTCCTCAGCTGTTTCGCATTGGCATCTAAAATCGGCAAGGCATCGATCCGGAGCGTGGCGCGATCAAAATCAAACAGGACATCCGGGAGGATGCTTCGTTCGGAGCCGGTCGCATTTCTGGCGGACAGCTCAGCGCGCATGCCGGGACTCGTGCGCGTGACTGGAGTTCCCGTCTCGCGCGGAGTGCGTTCGCGAATGGCCGGTTCGGGGATCCGTTCTTCACTGGCAATCCATTCGTCGCCTGTCCCGTATCCGGACTTGGTGGCACACCCCGACGCGCCGATGGTCAGCAACACCGCAAGAAATCCGGGTATGAGTCGATGTAATGATGTGTGCATACTATCGCCTCCTTCCGTTCTCCTGGCAGATTACCCCAAGTCGTTCGGAAAGGCGATAGTCTTGGCGATCTCGTAGGCCGACCGCGCCGAATCCAGCGCGGGCCAATGGAGTACCCCCACTGAGTCTTCGACAT
>CAZXNN010000073.1:0-11680 GCA_964641915.1 uncultured Nitrospira sp.
CCACCAAGGCTTCCGGCAGCCGGTCTCCCATCTTCGGCAGCTCCTCGTCTTCAATCGTTACGGGGAACTCGAACAGTTCGACTTCGCTGTCCGTCAATCGATCATAGTTCAGCTGATACGGCAGATGGGTCAGCGAGTTGTTCGCAGTGGCCGTTGAGCTATATCGATATCCGGTGGCCAGCAACGCCTGTGGAAGGCTGAACGGATTGGAGAGCTCGCCCGGCCTGAATGACACGATGGACTGGCCTGAAAAATGATCGATTAAGAATTTGCTGACCCGTAATTCGCCGAGGATGCTCGCGTTCAATGCCGTGGTCCGATCCTTCACGAACGGCGCATAGGCGGGATAGGCCTCGCGCCCCGTCCCCATCGAAAACCGGTTGAAGACCCTCGAGTGGGCGATCGTATGACTCCCCAGCTCCATGCCGAGATCTGCAAGACGCGCAAGATACCGTACCCCCTCATCGTTGAAGAAAATGTCATCGTTGTAGTCGCGAATGTATTTCACTTGGATGAAATAGGTACCGGCTAACCCCTGGCTCTTCTCATACTCCGCGTAGTCCACCGCATTTTTGATGGACTGCGTATAGTCCACATCGTGAGTGAGCATGACCGACAGCGACTTGCCAAAGGGCACCGTTCCCAGTGTCACCGCACCTGCCTGGGCCGTGCGATAGATCGACTTCAGCAGCCGCAGCCAGACATCGAGCGTCGGATCAAACTGATTGTCGAAGGTCTGAACAAGTTCCTCTCCACGATTGTTGTACCCTTTGAGTAGCAGGAAACCGAGATCGAGTCCGATCGCATAGGCTCGGCCCTGACCATAGGTTTTCTGCGTGATGGCCGCAGTGCCGTCGTCATATTGCGCGAGCGGGGCCACACTCTCCGTGTAACCATAGGTTCCCATCACCTCGATCCCTTTGTTTCGAACGCCGACACGGAGATGCCGCTCGCGCAGCTCGGTCAACTCCGCCAGCAACGGATCGGACTCCGCCAGGTGCAGGTTATAGCGCTCCCGCGAGACCACTGCCTCGCGAAAACCGAAGGTCTCATTCAACCCGCCGCCCAATACCTGTACCCCGATCAACGTCCCGCCGGCTTGGGGAAATTCTGCCAGCGCCTGTAGCTCTTGGGAACTGAGCACCTTCCCCGAGATCATCGGGTAGACCAACACCACCTGATGCGTCAGGGCTTCGCGAACATCGCGCGTGATGCGAAAGGGGACGCCGATGGATTTGAGCCCATGCGCCAGTCCCAGCCAGGAGGAATCAGGTTCGGTCAATAAGATCGCCAGGCGGCTCTTCGCCCCTTCTGCATAGGTCGTCCACGCCGTCGACACGCGCGGGGGGACGACCGTGGCATGATCGGGACCTGTGACGCCGGGGAAACGATGGAAGGCCTGATCGGGAAGGTCGATGCGCTGAATAGATCGGGGGCCGAACAAGACCCACGACCCGATGACGATCGACAGAAAAAAGGTTGCGACTCCAGTCAAACGGATGAGGATTGATCGTTCCATACCCTACCAGTGATAGATCAGACTCAGGTTGCCACCCCGTCTGACATAGAGAAATCCTCGGTCTTCGTAATAGCCCGACGCCTCAACCGAAAATCGATCATTCACGGGGACCGTCACTCCTCCTTGGAGCGTCCGGCTCTGCACCCGGGTAAAATCCTGCGTGGCCACGATCCGTTCACCGGATGTTCCGAACGACCCCGACGCAAAGACCTGCACCCGCTCCGTCGGCCGCCAGGTCAATTGCGAGGACAATGTGAGGGCTCCGGTATTGGGGATCAGATACACCTTCTCGGTCAACCAGAGATTGAACGGCAGGAAGATGGTCAATCCGGGCATGAGGAGATCAATGTCGTCTTTCTTATAATTCAAACGGCGATAGCCGAATGACACTTCAAACGGAGCCAGCGAGGCATGGACGCCGCCTAGCCCCTGCGCCAGCTCGCCGACAAACGAGTAGTTGGGAGCGAAGTGTGGATTGACGGTCCCTTGTGCCGCGACATAGCCCCAGGCCCGCTTCCAGAGCGGACTGTATAACTCGGCCGACAGCGGCGTGTCGTGCGAGCCAAAACGATTGATCGGTTCAGCCCGCACCACCACTGTCTGATCGCCGATCGGCTTGGCCACCTCAAAGAGGAGATCCCGTTCATCCGGCTGGTTCCGCGTGTAGGTGTAGTGCCCGTAGCCGAGCTTGGCGTAATCGCGATAGGGCAGGCGCAACCCGGTCAACCCTTGCCCCACGGCCGCCCGGGGCGAGACCAGCAGCTCGGATTGTACGTTGCGCAGATGCCGTTCGATATCAGGATCGTACGTCTCGGCCACCAGCGCCTCGTAGCGCGCCAAGGCCTCTGTCCCGTTCCCCTGCCAGTGCGCTAGCTCCGCAAGCCCGCGGCGCGCCTCTCTGTGGCGGGGCTCCTCCCGGACCACCTGTTCATACAAGGCCTGCGACTCGAGGAATCGTTTCTGCCAAGAGAGGACCTGCGCTAGCGCCACACGAATATCCTGATCCTTGGGATGGCGCGCTAACACTTCTCGATACAACGAAGTCGCCTCGGGGAGCGCACCCTGCCACGACAAGACGCGCGCCAATGCACTTCGCACCTCATCATTTTCAGGATAGCGGCGCAGTCCCTCACGGTAGAGGGCGACCGCCTCGCCATACTGCCGCGCCGTCTCAAACTGGCGCCCGCGTTCCACGATCTGCCTCGCATCGGCAGAGACAGACTCGGCCTCCCGGACTGGTGTTGGCACAGGTGTCTGGCGTTGAACCGGCGGGTCTATTTTCGGCGATGACTCGGCCTTCAGCGAATGGAGGCGTGCCGCGAGTTCCGGATCGCCCGTGGCCTCCACCACACGTTGATAATAGGTAATCGCCTGATCCGGATGACCGCTCCACAACAGCACATCGGCAAGCCCGGTCAGCGCATCAGGATGCTGCGGGTGATCGAGCAACACCCGTTCATACTCCTGTCTCGCCTCGTTGTAGCGCTGTTGCCACGACAACACCCGCGCAAGGGCCACGCGGCTTTCATCGTCAAGGGGATGGCGGGATAAAACGTCTCGGTAGAGCGCGCTCGCTTCGTCCCATTGCTGTTGCCAGGAGAGCAGCTTCGCCAATGTGGCACGGACTTCGTCATTCTCCGGGCGAGCCGCCAGATATTGGCGATAGACCGCGATGGCCTTCGTGAACTGTTTCTGTTCCTCCAGAAAGTTCCCCTGCTCCAGAAGCCGGCGGGGCGAGGGCTCGGCGCTGTTCGCCTGCACCAGACCAACGTCCACGCCCGCCCACCCCACGGCCAACAGCGTCGCGAGCACCACCCCGGCAACAGATCTGCACGGATAGCTCCATCCCATGAAATCGCTCATCCTTGGCGGCCCAACCTCTCGCCATACAGCCTTAGTCCGGCAGCGCTCGAAACCCATCCACGTCGTGAATGATCACGCCCGAAAAACTGGGATGTGAGGTCATCTCCACAATCCGCTTCACCGAGGCGGACACCTCCGCGCGTGAACGGCCAGCAAAGGTCAGCCGCTCCGGCCTCACGGTGAACCGGTGATGAATGCGGAACCACTCCCGACGGGTCGAGACATTCGATCCCCCTGCCTGCCGCACCCACTGCAGTAAGCGCCGATCATAGTCCAGCACCGCGTCGGCCCGGTCAGGGTGCAACTCACGCCGCAGCACCACATGCTGCTCAACCGGGAGCGGTGTCGTCTCCACCGCCAGCCACACACGCGTCTCGACAAGATCGCCATAGCGCAGGATGTCTTCGGCAATATTCTGCACTTCGTCCAAGTCAGTGCGATAACTCATCACCGCGACTTCATCGACCCGATCCATCACGGCATAGGCCAATGGACGACCGGCCAGGGTCGGCGCCGCCAGCCAAAATGGAATCACCACCGAGAGGCGAACGCGCCCACCGATGACGTCCTTCAGCGTATCAATCGTCTCGATATAGCGACGGACTTGCTCCTCATCCTTCAGAAAATTCGGGAGGAGATACGGCTCAATATCAAGCTGAATCCCGGATATCCCTCCGGGTTTCACCAGGGCCAGGAGCCTCTGTATCTTATCGGCGAGTTTATGGGGTTCCTGAATCGCTTCGGGATATCCGTCCAGCGCAAATGCCGCAACCCCAGCCTCCTGCATCGTCATCAATAGCCTGGCATAGTGACGCCAAAGCCCGTCGTCATCCGCCTGGGACGGCATCTGAATCAGCACTCTGGAGCAGCCCTGCATCCGGCAGGTCGCCAGCAGGGCATTCGGGTCACGGATCGCCTCACGATACGTCCACACCCAGAATCCGATCCCAACAGGCCCTCGGAGCACGGCTGACGGCTGCGCGGCTTCAATCTGTTCAAACAGAATGTGCGCGCCGGCCGTCTCCGTCGATACCACCAACGCCGTCAGCGACCGAAGATCCAGCTTCTGACCGATCCCCTTGAGCTGCAGGGTGAGATCGAAGGGGCCCGTCACCGTGGCAAGCGGGAGATTGTCTTCTCGTTGCGCCGCAGCTCGATCCTCCAATGCCACAACGACTCGTCCCGTCGCATGCCCACGAATCCGCAGGGTCTCGTAAGACAAGAGATCCACGGCAATTTCTGCCTGGTGCAGAGGGATGCGCTGACCGCACCGCAGGCCCTTTCCGGGAGGGCGCTGCAGATCGATCCCCTCCTTCGACAAAGTCTGCGGTCCTTGGCAGGAGCCGAACAGGCGGGCCTCACCGAACAGGCCACGAAGATCAAGAATAGGCACAAATGGTCGATAAGGAAGAGAGGGCACGGCAGCAGGCGGACCACTGAGCGTCACGGCGGGAGTGGTGCGTTCACCGACATACGACAGCTCGATCTCAGAAACAGCGGGCGGGATGGGAATGGAGAGCGGTACCGAAATGTCCTCAGCGTATCCGATTACCGGCAGGGCCATGACCGACATGACCGCAAGGGCCCAGCTCCGCCACATGGTAAGAGAACCACTCCATCGGCAGACCCGACGGCGGATGGAACGACACTGACTGATGTGGATAGACACGCTCATATCGATTTCCGAATGGCTGTTCATGCTCTACCTTCTCGGCCTGACCGCAGGATACTTGATGCTGGATGTGGTCGCTGCAATCCATCTACGGCACTACATGGAAGAGCGCTCGCTCAACAGCCTCCCGCACGGCTACACCGGCTTCGAACCGCAAATCACGCTGCTCGTGCCTGCCTTCAATGAGGAAGCGACCATCGCGACCACGGTCAGATCCCTCCTCCAACTGAGCTATTCTGAATTTGAAATCGTGGTCATCAACGATGGGTCGAAGGACAAGACGTTGGACGTCCTGATCAAGGAATTCGGCCTGATTCCCTTTCCCGAAGCCTATGACGCCCGGCTGGCCACGAAGCCGATCCGAACGGTCTACCACGCCCCGGCACAGCCCAATCTGCGGGTCGTCGATAAAGACAACGGCGGCAAAGCGGACTCGCTCAACGCCGGAATCAACATTTCGCTGTACCCATTATTTTGCTGTATCGATGCCGATTCCATCCTCCAACGTGACAGCCTTCGGCTCGCAGCGCAGCCCTTTCTGGACGACCCCCACACCATCGCCTGCGGCGGCACCGTCCGCGTCGCCAACGGCTGCGAAGTGAAGAACGGATTTCTCACGAAGGTGGGGCTCCCGACCAATATCCTTGCGCTGTTTCAAATCGTCGAATACCTGCGCGCCTTCCTGTTCGGCCGGCTCGGCTGGTCTCCGATGAATGCAATGCTCATCATTTCCGGCGCCTTCGGGCTCTTCCATAAGGACACCGTGATCGAAATCGGCGGCTACCGCCACGATACGATCGGCGAGGATATGGAGCTCGTCGTGCGGCTCCATCGGCATATGCGACTAGCCGGGAAGCCCTATCGCATCACCTTCGCTCCCGACCCGATTTGCTGGACCGAGGCCCCGGAAGACCTCACGACACTCAAGAATCAGCGCATCCGGTGGCAGCGCGGCCTGTGTGAGAGCTTGACGAACAATCTCGATCTCTTATTCCATCCCAAGGGTGGAGCCGTCGGCTGGCTGGCATTTCCTTTTATGGCCTTGTTTGAGTGGCTGGGCCCGGCCATCGAAGTCTTCGGCTACGGATTCGTCACCATCGGATTCATTCTGGGCTTCGTCTCTTTCAAAGTCTGGCTTGTGTTGCTCGTGGCCGCCATCAGTCTCGGCATCCTGCTTTCGGTCAGTGCATTTTTCCTCGAAGAGATGTCCTTCCACGTCTATCCGAAACCTCAACACGTCTTCCTGCTCCTCCTAGGAGCGATTTCGGAGAACTTCGGCTATCGACAATTGAATTCCCTCTGGAAATTGATCGGGTTGTATCGTTGGATGGTCGGCAAGAAAGCGACGTGGGGAGCCATGACGAGAACCGCATCCTGGCACAGTAAGTAGCCTCGAAGGAAAAACCGACCAGTCTGGAGATCGTGGCTTGTGCCGGAGACGAGACTTCGGCTATACTGCGCGATTGCGCCTCACTGTCGAGGCGCCTTTTTTTGACCGCGAGACCACAACACCATGACACAGCTACGCGCCCCTCACGACCGTCGTACCGACATTCGAAACATCGCCATCATCGCACACGTCGACCATGGCAAAACCACCCTGGTCGATGCAGTGTTGCGACAGACCCACGTCCATCGCAAGATCGACGACATGGGCGAGCGCATCATGGACTCGATGGATCAGGAACGGGAGCGCGGCATTACGATCCGAGCGAAAAACGCCAGCGTCGTCTATAAGGGCGTCAAAATCAATATCGTCGATACGCCGGGACATGCCGATTTCGGCGGCGAGGTCGAGCGTACACTCCGGATGGTCGACGGCGTGCTCATCCTCATCGACGCCAAAGAAGGGCCCATGCCGCAGACAACCTTCGTGCTACGCAAAGCGCTCGCCCTTGGGCATAAGGCCATCGTTGTGATCAATAAGATCGACCGCCCCGATGCCGTCATCGACGATGTGGTCAATCGCACGTTCGATCTGTTCGTCCACCTGGGCGCCACGGACGAACAGCTCGACTTCCCGATCGTCTACGCCGCCGCCATCAAGGGCCAGGCGACGCTGGATGTGAATAAGCCCGGGACAGACATTACGCCGTTGCTGGACACGGTCCTGGAAAAGATTCCCGCTCCGGCCATCAATGCCGAGGCCCCGCTCCAAATTCTGGTCCTGGCCCTCGTCCAGGATCCGTATAAAGGCAAGATGGGCATCGGAAAGATTCAATCAGGCTCTATTGCCCGCCGGCAGCCTGTCATGCTGCTCGGGAAAGACGGCGCCCAAACCCTCGGCAAAGTATCCGATCTGGCCGTGTATTCCGGCCTTGAGCGAGTCGATGCCGATCAGGCCGCCGCCGGAGAGATCGTGGCCGTCGCAGGCCTCGATGAGGTGAGCATCGGCGATACCATCGCGGATGCGGAAAATCCGATTGCGTTGCCCCGCGTCACGATCGATGAACCCACCGTCCAGATGAGCTTTTCCGTCAACAACAGCCCCTTTGCCGGACGCGAAGGGAAGTATCTGACGTCGCGACACCTGCGGGATCGCCTCTTCAAGGAACTCGAAACCAACGTGTCCTTGCGCGTGCATGAAACCGACAGCGCCGACCGGTTTCTCGTCGCGGGCCGCGGCGAGTTGCACCTCGGCGTCTTGATCGAGCAGATGCGGCGCGAAGGCTACGAACTCCAAGTCTCACAACCGGAAGTCATCATCCACCGCGACGACAATGGGAAAGCCACCGAGCCCTACGAAGAACTCACCATTCAAGTACCGGAAACCTACCAGGGGACCGTCATCGAAGAGATGGGGAAGCGTCGCGGCGAACTGCGCCATATGCGCCTGATCCATTCCGACGTCGGCACCAGCGAAATGCATCTCGAGTATCACATTCCGACGCGCGGTATCATGGGCCTCAAGAACCTCCTGTTAGCCAAAACCCGCGGCACGATCATCATGCATCACGTGTTTGCGGCTTATGAGCCGGCGGAAGAGCGGGATTTGATGGTCGCACCACACGGATCCCTCGTGGCGCACGAAGACGGCACCAGCACCGGCTATGCCATCTTCATGACACAGGAACGGGGCACCATGTTCATCGGCCCAGGCATCGAGGTCTATCGCGGCATGGTGATCGGCGAAAACAGCCGGGACGAAGATCTGGACGTGAACGTCTGCAAGGAAAAACACCTCTCCAACATGCGGGCATCAGGAACCGATGAAGCGTTGGTACTTACCCCGCCACGGGAAATGAGCCTGGAATTCGCCTTGGAATATATCGGACCGGATGAATTGGTGGAAATTACTCCGCTCAATCTCCGCCTGCGCAAACGGCTGCTCAATGCGGATGAACGCCGCCGAGCCAAGAAATCCGGTAAATAGCGAGCCCTCGACGATGCGTATCAAGAAAAAAATCCCCAAGCCGTCAGCCAAACGCCCGCCGCTCTATTTCATCGGCTATCGAGGCACCGCGCCAGGACTCGATGAAATCGCGATCTGGTACGATCGCGAATACGGCGGCCCGCTGACGATTCAACCGGAGGCCGGCGCGCCGGAGTCCTGGCAGGCCACCCACGGCCCCTGGTCCGCTCACGTCGTGATGCCCCTGCCGGCCACTCACACTGGCGACATCATGAAGAGCCTGGCCTGGGAACACGAGCAGATGGGAGCCGTCGCGCCCACACTCATGCCCAATCGGGATATGCCTGACCTGGTCTTGTTCGCGGCCCGCCTCGCGCGCGGCCTCACGCTGCTGACACAGGGTACGGCCTATGATGTCACCACGCAAGCGTACCTGAATCCCTCGGACTGGCAAAATCGAGCGATGACCAGCTTTCTGGCCGACGACCATGTCGCCATCGTGCACGACGACCAGGCCAAACCGGGCCAGGTCTGGTGTCACACGATGGGACTGACCAAATTCGGCCTGGACGAGATCGAAACGTTCTATGGCAAAGGGATCCCCGAAAGCGCTGCGAAAGACTTGCTGACCGAGTCCGCCACGGAGCTGCTCCGCATCGGACAATCCCCCAAAGTCGGCACGGCCTTTCGCCTCCCGTTACTGGGCCGGACAATCCGGATCGTCAATTACCGCACCGCATCCCCTGCCGGCCGAATGATCGGTTTTCGTGAGCTCCAGGGATAGGTAAACCCTTTAAGTTCAGCCTGTTACAGCTCATAGGCCTATCGCTGTAGGCCTTCAGGCCCGTTGACAACCTTTCAAACCACAAGGTACAAAGTTCAAGGTTTCCACAGGGGGGTTCTCTCAGTCTGAGACCTCAAATACGCCCACAGATAGCGATATTCTCATAAGGAGGCATAGCAATGAGTGATGTAGCCGCAGAAATTAAGGTCGGCGATACCGCCCCGGATTTTAACCTGAAGGACCAAGATCAGAAGGACGTGAAGCTGAGCGACTATCGCGGCAAGAAAAACGTCGTGCTGGCCTTCTACCCGCTGGACTGGAGCCCGGTTTGCCAGGGGGAGAACAAGTGCTTGACCGATGACTTCCCCAAGTTCCAGAACGCGAACGCCGAACTCTTCGGCATCAGCTGCGACAGCTTCTTCTCGCACAAGGCTTGGGCGGATTCCATGGACCTCAAACACCGCTTGCTGTCCGATGCCCACCGGACTACGTGCAAAGCCTACGGCCTCTATTTCGAGCCGTTGAACTGCTCCAAGCGCGCCACCGTCATTGTCGACAAGAATGGCAAGGTGGCCTACGCAAAAGTGCAGGAAATCAAGGTTGCCCGCGAGGACAAGGATATCCTCGAAGCACTGGCGAAGCTCAGCTAGTCTGTGAAACCGGAGGGGGAGGCGTTCGAGAGAACCCTCCCCTCTCATTTTGGGAGGCAGGATCATGGCAGGAACCGTCGAAGACGTCCGAGATGAGAACTACAAAGAGTTCACCGACAGTCCCGGTGCCGTCGTCGCCTACGGACTCGCCACCTGCGAACCCTGCAAGACGTATGACCCCATTCTCGAAGAAACCGCGGCAAAGTTTCCGGGCATCAAAGTCGGCAAGGCCAAGATGCATGTCCCTGGCCGCTGCCGTGAGATTAAAAAGACCCACACGTTTGAAACGTACCCCACGACGCACTTCTTCGCGAACGGCAAGCTCCTCCTCACCCGCGAAGGCGTGGTAGAGCCGGCTGAACTCGCAGCGCTGATTTCAGACCACCTCACCAAGTAGCTCCCACAGCCTGCCTCGTTCTCTTTAGGAACAGACCGGAACCGACGAACTTCTTGACTCGTCAGGAGTCTGGTGTACTGTCGAGTCAGTCACGGGGCATGCACCGCCAGCGGCCTCGGCCCCTGTCATTGGAACGAACCGATGGCCTCTCCCTCTCACACCTCAGGATTTCCGCAGTATGATGCGCAGGTCCTGCTCAATTCGCAGCCCGTCATCGTGACAGTCATCGACCCGTCGACACATCAGATCCAGTTCCAGAACAAGACCGGGCTCAAGAAATTCGGCGATGTTGCAGGGAACGCCTGCTACGACAAGATCGCCGGGTGCCGGAGCCCCTGCGATTTCTGTCGAATGCCCGAGGCGATGGCAAGCGACACAGTCGTCTCCAACGAAGTCCCCCTGCCTGGGAACCAATTTCTCCTCGTACACTGGGCCAAGGCTCCAACCGTCGATGGCCGGACCCACATCGTCGAAACCATCACAGATATTACCGAGTCCAAACGCACAGCACAGGCACTCCAGCAGTCGCAAAAAATGGAGGCCATCGGACGATTAGCCGGTGGCATCGCCCATGACTTCAATAATCTGATGATGGTGGTCATCGGCCATGCCCACCGGCTACTGCAGCAATTGGCCACGCACCCGGCAAAACGAGAAATCGAGTTGATCAGCCAGGCCGGACTGCGCGCCGCCGCCCTCACCAAAAAGCTCTTGACGTTCAGCCGCCGCCAGATCTTTGAGCCCAAAGAACTGGATATCAACGCCTCTGTCAGGGACATGGAAGATCTGCTGCAGCGGATGATCGGCGAGCATGTCCAGATGGTGGTGGTACTTCATCCGGAGGCGGGACACGCGATGATGGATCCGGTCCAGCTTGAGCAAATCCTCATGAATCTGGCCGTGAACGCCCGCGATGCCATGCCGGACGGGGGGTTACTGAATATCGAGACAGACCGCATTGATCTCGACGAACACTTCGTTCGCGTTCACCCTGGCGCGAGAGTGGGCTCCTTCGTCAAGATTCTCGTCCAAGACGCAGGATGCGGAATGGACCAGGAGACGCTGTCTCATGTCTTCGAGCCCTTCTTCACAACCAAAGAGCCTGACAAAGGAACCGGCCTTGGGCTGGCGACCGTTTACGGGATCCTCAAGCAAAGCCAAGGATACATCGACGTTCAAAGCCAGCCAGGACAGGGCAGCCGATTCACCGTATACCTGCCTCGCGTTGGACGCCCTGGCGCCGCGCCTTCACTCATCCAAACAGCCATGATGCCGGTAGCGGCACGAGAAACTGTTCTTCTTGTCGAAGACGACGACAGCATTCGCACACTGATGGCCACGGTTCTTCACGACCAGGGATATCACGTGCTGGTCGCAGGCGACGGAATCCAAGCCCTGCAGCAACTCCAACTGCACAAAGGCCCCTGCCATCTACTGGTGACG
>CAZXNN010000074.1:0-11591 GCA_964641915.1 uncultured Nitrospira sp.
ATGAGCTTGGTGGGCAAGTCGTTCCACAACTCGTTGCAGATAATCCGATCGACCGATTGATCCGCGGCCCCGGACACATGATCGACGGTGGCCAGCTGAGCCTCGACGCGATCTTTGTGCGGCGCGAGGTCCGGATGCGCCAGCGCACGATCCAGGACCGATTGCTCCCAATCCACCAGGACGTACTTGACGCGCGGATAGACCTGCCCGGCTTTATCGATCGCCTTCAGGTGGCTTAAGAAACAGGCAGCCAGATTGCCGTTCCCCGGTCCCCATTCATGCACGATGAGTGGAGTGGTCGCGGCCCCTGTGGCCTTCTCCCGTTTCGTCACCTTCTCGAAATAATCCGCAGCGAGCGCATGCGCCAGCCGATAGTCTGCCGACGCGAAGGTTTGATAATAGGTCCGCAACTGGTCGCCTCGGAGGCGATAAAACAGCGTGTTGAGATGGGCTTGCCACTGATCCAGCGGCTTGTAGTCCCCGATCAACTGCGGCAATGCGTCGGCGTCTTGTAACGTGCTCATGTGGTTCCAGTCCCTCGTAAAGAGTTGCGATTGTAACAGACGGCTCGAAAGCGCCGCAATCGGGGAATCAAGAGCTATCAGCGGTCAGCCGTCAGCTCTCAGTTCCGGATCGAAGACCGGGCTGATCGCTGATAGCTGACGGCTGACGGCTGATAGCTACCCGCGCTCTGCGCGGGTGCCCCTTGACTCTCCCTGCAGAGGGGGTGTACCAGACCTTGTATATGAGCCGGCTCCTTTTCATTGTCCTTGCTGCCCTGCTCGCTGGGCCAGCCTCCCTCTGGGCCGGGGAACTGCCGATCACAAAGAATCTCCCTATACCTGAGTTTCAGAATCGTCCGGAAGATGCCAAACCGTACGACTTCGACGCGCCCCCGCAGGGAATGTTCCGCTCCATCACCATGGCCGAGGGGTTTGAAGAGGAACTGGGCTTTCGCCAGACCCACGAAATTGTGCCGGTCAAACCGACCGAGCGATTTGTCGCCGATGCGCCGGCCATCTTCATCGTCTTCGCCCTCCATCAGCACTACCAGGCCTTCAAGGTATTCGGCCGATGCTTTCCCGAGGGGATCGCGGGCATCGAACCGGACACGATCGTCAGTGAAGACGCCATGCACATGGCCCTGGAAGATGAGAGCGGGTATTTGAAACTGCTCCCACCGAAAGAACAGTGGCCGCCGGGCCGCTACAAAGTCGAAATTCACGCCGGCGAACAGGTGAGCGAGATGAGCCTGATCGGTACGATGCGTTTTACGGTCGTCAAATAAGGCGCGACGGGCGCGAGAAGCGAGACTCGGACATCGTCGTACACCAGCCTGGGTTTCGGTTTCGCGCATGTCCCACCTTTCGCGCTCGTCTCGCGATCTTCAATTGACGGCCGGACTGCAGGCGTATATAAGCATGGATAGATTCCTTACGGTGATGGGGTTCACCGGAACCGCCTGCGGTCTCTACCCAGGCTGATAACTCCTACGCACCCTCTGGTAGGAGCTTCGTTCATGGCCGCACCGGATCCCGCATTTTCTCAGTATCAACTCCGTAACATCCTCGACGACATCCTGACTCAATTGGGGTTGCTGATCCGGCTTGAGCGCAAGATGCTCGGCATCGTCGCCTCCTATGCCGTGGCCATCGGGATGTTTCTATTGTGCGTCCCGATTGCCGTGCAGGAACTGGTCAGCACCTTTTCCTTCGCCGTACAGCCCTCCATGATCTTCACCCTGGCGCTTGTCGTAGGGTGCGCCCTCACGGGCGCGGCCGCCTTCCGCATCTTGCAGGCACGGGCGGTGGAAACCTTGCAACAACGCATCTACACCCGCATTGCCATCGCCTTCACCGAGACTCTGCCGCGCCTTCGGGAAGAGTCCTTTCTCCCCCAACATGCGCATCGTTTTGCCGAAGCCGATCTGCTGACCCGCGCCCTGGTCGCCATGGTGGCGGATCTCTTCAACGTCGCCGTCGTCGGAAGCATCGGCATGACCATGCTGGTCTTGTTCCACCCCTATTTTCTGCTCTACAACGTCACCCTGGTCACCGGCTTCGTCATCTTGCTCACCCTGTTCGGCCGAGGCGGCTTCTTGATCACACTCGAAACGTCGCGGCTGAACTATGAGATCTACCACTGGATGCAGAACATCGCCGCCAATCTCCCGCACCTGCGCGCCGCCGGACATAGCCCCTACCTCATGCAGAAAACCGATGCGTTGACGAAGGCCTATGCACGCGTGCGGCAACGCCGCTCCGACCTACTGACCGGCCGCCAGTATAAGGCGGCGGCGCTCTGGCAAGTCGTCGGCCACACCGGCATGATCGCCACGGCCGGCATGCTCGTTTCAACCGGCCAGCTCACGGTAGGCCAGTTCGCCGCCGCGGAACTGCTGGCAGGACAGCTGCTCCTGAACATGGACACCCTGGCACGCCGCATGGTCCACATGTTTTTTGCCTTCGTGGCCTTCCGGGAAATGAACGCCTTTTTTTCACTGCCCCAGGATACGCACGGCGCCAAAGCCATCGTCTCCGTGGGACACTTCGGGCTGGAGGGGGTCTCGATCGCCGCCCGCAATCTTTCCTTCGCCCATCCGAACTCGACCCCGCTGTTCGAGCATCTCGATCTGGACGTCGTCGCCGGGGAAAAGATCGCTCTGCTCTGCCAGTCCAATGTGCAGAAAACTGCCGTGGCCAAGGTCCTAGCCGGCCTGCTCCCGCCCACCGGCGGCGTGGTGCGTTATAACGATATGAATCTGGTCGAGGTGAGCCTGGAGTCGATTGACCCCTATCGCGGCTTGATGCTCGACTCACAGCCCACGTTGCTCGAAGGGACGATTGAGGACAATCTGACGCTGGGCCGCCCAGCCATCTCCCATGACGATATTCTGTGGGCGCTCCATTTCGTGGAGCTGGATGACGAGATCGATCACTTTCCCGACGGCCTGGCCACGCAGGTGACGGGCCACCGCGATCAGTTCACGTTGAGCCAGACGCTACGCCTCCTGCTCGCCCGCGCCATTGTCATCCGGCCGCATGTCCTGATCATCGACGGCACCCTGCACAGTATGGCCCCGGACATGCGCGACACGATTTTGCGCCGTCTCTGCTCCAAGGACGAACCTTGGTCGGTCATCTTCGTCACCAACGATCCGACGTTCGCCACCCGTGTCGATCGCCGCGTGACGGTCGCATGACCTGTGACCGTATGACATCGCCCGCGTTTGACGGTCTCCGGACCATTCGTTAGAATGCCGGCGTGACGATGTTGCTACACTCATCCAGACCGCGCCGCGCCGCATGAGCCGGACACTTCATCCGTGGCCCTCCGTCGTCATTCCCATCAAGGATGAACGGGACAATCTCGCACCGCTCACGAAACAGATGATCACGGTGCTGTCGGCGCATGTGAAATCCACTATGGTCCTGTGCCTCCGTTCGTGCAGGAGCCGCCACGCAAGATGACCAATTCCACTCGCCCATGGGCCTCCGTCGTCATTCCCATCAAGGATGAACGGGACAACCTCACACCGCTGACCGAACGGGTGCTTAAAGTTCTGTCGGCTCGCGAGGAATCTAAAACCGCGCCGTTTGAACTGGTGTACGTCGACGATGGCAGCAGCGACGGCAGCAGCGAATTGCTGGACCGGCTCCAACAGACCTATCCGGCCGTCCGCGTGCTGCACTTCGACCGGAACTACGGACAGTCCTCCGCCTTCGACGCCGGATTCAAACATTCCACCGGCGAACTGGTCATTACCCTGGACGGCGATCTGCAAAACGATCCGGCCGACATCGACAAGATGCTGCCCCTTCTACAGCAATTCGATCTGGTGTGCGGATGGCGCACCAGCCGCAACGATAATCTCGTCAGAAAGCTGTCCTCGCGCATCGCCAACGCGGTGCGCAGCGCCGTGACCGGCGACCGCGTGCACGACACCGGCTGCTCCTTGAAAATTTTCCGGCGCGCCGTCGTAGACAAGCTGCAACTCTTTACCGGCATGCACCGGTTTTTCCCGGCCTTAGCCCTCATGCACGGCTTCACCGTTACCGAAATACCGGTCAGCCACCATCCCCGGGCGCACGGCATTTCCAAATACGGTGTCGGCAACCGCCTCTTCAAGAGCCTCTACGACCTAATCGCCGTGCGCTGGATGCAGCATCGTTGTTTACGGTACACACTACGCAACTAACTTGCGGCTCCCTTTCTATGATCACAACCGACACCATCTGGATTGCCACGGGATTTCTCGGCCAGGGCCTGTTTTTCGGCCGCTGGATCGTGCAATGGCTCGCCTCGGAACGCAGTGCCTCCAGCAAAGTGCCGATCTCGTTCTGGTATTTGAGTCTCGTCGGAGGCCTCATTACGCTGGCCTATGCCATCTATCGGAAAGATCCCGTCTTCATTGCCGGACAAAGTATCGGCGCCGTCGTCTATGTACGCAACCTCATGCTGATCTATCGCCCGAACCAGGCTCCCTCTGCAAAGAGTGATCGGGGATGAGTGAGCCCGCCTCGCAGCTGCCCGGGCCTTTACCCGGCCATTCATCGCTGGAAATTCGCCACATCGGGTTACTGCTGGCCCTTTGCGGCATCCTGTTCTTTTGGAATCTGGGCGCGCTTGGCCTGACCGATCGCGATGAAGGCCGCAACGCCGAAGCCGGCCGAGAGATGCTCGAAACCGGCGACTGGATGAGCCCCACTTTCAACTACGAACCCCGCTATGCGAAGCCGGTGCTGGTCTACTGGCTGATGAGCGCCTCATACAAGACATTCGGCGTCAGTGAATTCGCCGCGCGATTCCCGTCGGCGCTGTTCGGACTCGGCCTAGTCCTGATGCTCTACCTATTTCTGACGCGCCTGCACGACGCGAATACGGGACTACTCGGGGCACTGATGCTGGCGCTGAATCTCCAGATGATCGGGCTGAACCGCATGGCCCTGACCGACAGCGTATTGATCTTCTTCACCACGCTCTCACTCTTCGCCTTCTGGCTGGGATTTCAGACCACGCGCGAGCGACGCCCCTGGATGTGGGTCTGCTATGTGGCCATGGGCATCGCAACACTGGCAAAGGGACCGGTAGGATTTCTCGTTCCTCTGATCGTCGTGGCGCTCTACCTGTCTCTCACGAAACAGTGGCGGTCCTTCTGGCAGGAAGGGCGGCCCCTTGCAGGCGCAGCGCTGACCATCCTGATTGCCCTACCATGGTACGCGGGCATGTGGTGGCTCCACGGCAGCGAGTACACGGCCTCTGCGCAAGCCAATACCGTCGGGCGATTTCTCAAGCCCATGGAAGGGCACAGCTTCGGATTCTTGTTCTACATTCCCGTGTTGCTGCTCGGATTTTTCCCCTGGAGCGGCTGGCTGCTCTTTGCCTGGCCGCAGACCTATAAAAATTGGCGCACGGCACGGACGAGCGAATCACCCACCCCATCACTCATCACTCATCACTCATCACATTCCGACAAATTAGACTGGTTCGCGGCCGCGTGGATCTTTGCGACTTTTGTATTTTTCACGCTCTCGTCGACGAGGCTCCCCCACTACATCGGACCGCTCTTTCCCGCGGCCGCGATTCTGACCGCTTCCTATTGGGCGCGCTGCGTGAGGGAGCCTTCGACCAGAGGCGCCAATGCGTCCGTTCATCTGGTCATGTGGCTGGGGTTTCTTCTGGCAGGAGCAATGGCCTGTCTACCCTGGATCTACGACACGATGTTGGCGAGCAAGCTGACGAAGGAATATCCGTTAGCCACGCAGCTCTCGCTGGGCAGCGGGCCCTATGTGGCCGCCACAGTGCTGCTGGTGGGCATGGGACTGGTGGGGGCATTCGGTCTATCTGAAACCAGGCGCGGCGCGGCTTTCTGGGCAGCCAGTGGATCCCTGTTCGGCGTGGTGCTTGTGCTGATGATCTTCGTTTTACCGGCAGCGAATCGCTATTTCGTCGCGCCGCAGCAAGAGTTGGCTTACGCAGCCGGATTGAACCTGAAGCCGGGCGAACAACTGATCGCTTACGGAGCGACGCGACCCTCGACGGCCTTTTATGCCAGGCGCAAAGTGCTCTTCGTGGGATCGGGGGAAGAAGAGAAACTCCGCACAGCCCTGAGCCAGCCTGGCCGCTCGATGATTCTGCTGCCAGAATCGTTTGTGGACAAACTGCCGGGGGATCTCAAACGTTATCAGCCGATCTTGAAACGCTACGGCTATCTGCTCTTAGCCAGCGAGCCGATGGTGAAAATCCCGGAGGGGCTCCTTCCGCCTCCGCCGGCTCTTGAGCCCAAAATCTTCGGTCACTGACTGAAGAGGCGAGAAGAGCGCGACGGACGGGACACGCAAAACTGGCAGGACGGATAATTTCAGGGACTCATCGACTCTTGCCGAATCGCGCAAGTCTCGCCTATCACGCTCCACTCGCATATCGCCCGCACCCCTCACAAGGGCAGGACACCTCGGAACGCCACGAGGATGACCAGACTCAGCAGGGCCGCACCCGCCAACTCACACTCTCTGACCACAGGAACCCAATAGGATTCTTCCACGACACTTGGAGCCTGATCTCCACGAAACCAGAACGCCACGCAGAGTAACCCGACTGCAGCCATCACAATCGGTGCCGTGGACATCAACGACAACCCGAGGGCCATCGCCATGATCGGTCCTTGAGCTGATCTTGTGGCAGCAGCTGTGTTGCGCGACCATCGGACGCGAATGCGACTCAAGAGGCCGACGAGCACCAACAAAGCACCAACCCCGGTGAGAATGAGACCTTCCGGTCGAGCCTCGACCGGAACAGCTAATGCCCAAAAGAGAGCAAGGCCCCACACCGTTCCGACCGCGGCGTAATACAACGCGGACTCCACTGACCGGATCCAGTCCTTCCAAGGATTCGCGGCCACCATCCCGCTCACCGTTCCCAACACCCACCCACCGAAGACGTCGCTGGGAAAGTGCGATCCGCGCAACACGCGGCTGAGCGCGACAAATGCCGCGATACCCATGAATAACGCGGACAACAACGGGAACCGGCGGCTCAGGACAGTCGCGAGCGCAAAGGTCGCCGTCGTATGGCCGGACGGGAAGGAGTCGAATCCTGAGGCCAAAGACGGGGCAATGGACCACTCCCCCGATGTGGAGAATTTCGGACGCGGCCGGCCGACGAGATGTTTCACCGTATGGACGAGCACCGTGGCCAGTCCGTGCGCCCACAGAGTTTGGATGCCCGTCGCGATCCCGCGTGAACCCGGCAGCATCCACCCAACTGCCAGCAGGATCGCGCTGACGATCAGCAACTGCCGCCCGTCGCCCATCCAGTTCCCGGCGTGACTGACGAACGCCATCCACGGAACCGTCAACGTCCCGCCGCCTTCCGGTGTCGTGATCGTGCGCAGATAGCGCGCGGTCGGACCATCGAGTTGACGCAGGCCCCAAAAGACACAGGCCAGGGCCGCGCAGAGACTAGCGAGAGATACGAGAGACGAGACTCGCGACTCCTGACCGGCAGAGGGAGCTGGATCAGAATTATCCATGGGACCGCTCACACGCCACGTATCGCTGCCTTACGGCACCCAATCCGCTAAGAAAACATTGAATTCGCCCGGCTGTTTCGCGTTGCGATCAGAGACCCACACGACGCGTTTGCCGTCCGGCGAAAACATCGGAAAGCTGTTGAATGCTCCCTCGAACGTTAGGCGCTCCAACCCGGCGCCGTCATCGCCCACGAGATAGAGATGAAAGCTGGGCCGGCCGCCCTCGCCGCGGGTTTCAACGTTGGACGAGAAGATGATCCGCTTGCCGTCCGGATGAAAGAAGGGTGAAAAATTCGACGCGCCGTTCGACGTCACCTGGTACTTTCCGCTCCCGTCGGCATTCATGATAAAAAGTTCCAGCTGACCTGGCTCCACCAGCCGCTGCCCCAGCAACTCTTTATACCGCACAACCTCGGCCGGATCCGTGGGGTGCGACGCCCGATAGACGATGTGCTTGCTGTCCGGGGAAAAAAAGGCCCCGCCGTCGTACCCGACATCGTCGGTCAGGCGGCGATGATGCGAGCCGTCCAGATCCATCGCGTAAATATCAAGATCACCGTCTCTCACCGAAGTCCAGATGATGGTTTTGCCGTCCGGTGACACCGTGGCTTCCGCATCGTAGCCGGGTGTATTGGTCAACCGCTGCATTTCCTGTCCGTCGATGCGGGCGGCAAACAAATCATAGTCATCGAGCGCCCAGCGATAGGCCCCTTCGCGCTTCGGTTTGGGCGGACAGTTCGGACCGTGGAGGTGCGAGGATGAATAGAGGACCCGCCGATCGCCAGGGAAAAAATAGCCGCAGGTGGTGGCGCCGGAGCCGGTGCTCACCAGGCGGACGCTCTCGCTCTCCAGATCCATCACATACATCTGGTAACAGCCCAGTGGAATATCGTCCGGCTTCAGCGTGGCCGCATAGGTATCCTTCATCCAGTTGTTGGTCGACTGGAAGATCAGCTTATTCCCCGAGAAAGAGAAGTAGGCTTCGGCGTTTTGCCGGCCGAAGGTCAGCTGTTTGATATTCTTGAAGTGCCGTTCGGCACTGGCCGGCGCTTTGGCTGCTGGAGCGCTTTTCGCTCGATCGGCAGTCAGTCCAAGCTGAGGCCACAAGACCAAAGCGATCGCAACTACGATCAGACTGCGCATTCGATTACCGCTGTTCATCACCTCGAACCTCCTTCATTCCCTGAAACTCCTGCCACATTTCTCGCTTTGTCACCGTGCCTTCATCGAAGGCCACCGCGCTCTGCCATCCATAAAAGAAGAGGAGCCGTGCCACCTTCGTCGCTGCCGCTGGATCCACCGCGTAGAGCACCGTCACCACCGACCCCGGTGCGTCCCGGCGATGACAGGAGAAGAGCGCCGCCATGCGGCGGCCTGCGTACGATGTGCTTGCAAGGCGAAATCCCTCAGGACCCACTGTCGCCAATTCCCTGCAGGCGTTCGCCATCAACGATTGCACCTGTGCATGATGGTCGGAAGTCGCCACGATCAACACCGATCCTGACGGAGGCAGGGCCATCGTGTCTACCGCTAAGATCGCGGTCTTCCGTTCGGTAGAAACCTGCGCGCCTTGCGCCTCAATACGCACGACGAGTTCTTTGAACGGCGTCGCGCTGTCAGGAAACAGCGGCAATAGGGATTTGTGCTGGTCCGTCACGAAGAGATTCAACACCGGGGCCAAGTGTTCCCGCTTCAGTCGTTGCAGGCTCATGAACTCAGGATCGATCGACAAACTCAGCGGCTCGGCGGGAACCACCAACTCGACCTCTTGCTGCTCGGCGGTCAACGGAACCGCTGTCGAACTGGTCGAACCTTTCATGGTGATCCCCAGTGGCAGGATGAACCGGAATGCTCCGCCCTCCCGGCTGAGTTTAATACGCAGCTTGTACGCTCCTGGCTGTTCCCGGATAGGAGCCGCCGTCGCCTCGGCGATGGCGATGGCGGGCGCGCCAGGCCGCTCAATCCATTGCTCAAAGAACCACCGCAACTTTCTTTCGCTGACCTTGGCAAAGACACGCTCGAGATCCTGCCAATCGGCATGCCGCCCGGACAGATCGGCCACCAACTGTTTCACGCCACGCCAGAACGCCTCATCCCCGATCTCCAGCCGAAGCTGATGAAACACCATCGCCGTCTTTTGGTACCCGATGGCATTATCTTTTTCGTCGCTCTTTCGCTGAAACGCCGCGATGGGATAATCCACCGACGGAGTCACGTAGAGACTGTAGCCCTGCAACATCAATCGCCGCTGTTCACGTGCCTGCCGATCATCATGGACCAGCTCGTGCCAGTAATAATTCGTCAAATAGGTTGTTAGGCCCTCGACCCAATTCCCGCTCTCCGGGCGATTCCACACCGAATTCCCGATCCAGGAATGGACGATCTCATGCCCGAGGGCATACGGCTGCGTGTAGTGACGTTTGATGCTGCCGCTCCCCAAAAGCGTGAACGACGGCATCCCCAACCCACTCGCAAAGAAATTTTCCACCACGCCGAACTGCTCGAAGGGGAACGGCCCCAGCAGCGGAACATAGGCGTCGAGATATTTCGCGGTGGCGGCAAGGTACTCGTCAGCCAGCGCGGCATCATCCGGGAATAAATAGGTAGCCAGGTGGACCGTCTGTCCGTTTGCGCCCTTCCAATCCCGTGTTTTGACCGAAAAGCGGTTGGCAACGAGCGTGAGTGCTTCCGCCACACCGGACTCCCATGTCTGCACCGTACGGCACACCTCAGGAGAACGGGGGTTCGCACAATTCTCTTTCGTTCCCGCGCGCCCCTGGCTGACTGTCGTCCATCCATCGGGCATTTCCACTGTCAGTGAATACGAGGCGAGCGAGCCGGCCAGATCGGGATACCAGCCGGTTTCACTACTCAAATACACCCCTTCCGGGCCGATATGCCCTGACGTTTCGCTCGGCGTCACGAATCGGAGATGCCGTGGTTCGCGCGGAGGATCATCGATGGCCCCGCGATAGCGCCATTCCAGCGTCACATTCCCTTGTTGATGATCGGGCAGCGAGACCTGAAGGGACCGAAGATTGGAATCGATTGTCGCATCGCCTCGCGACGTCGAGACGGGTATCAGGCGCTCTTCGTTCCCTACCCTTGTCACAAGCGCCACCGTCTCGGGACGCAACGATGTGGCCAAGGTGAAGTCCAGCGGCGACTGAGAACCACCGACCCGCACGACCATCCGATCGATCACGGTCAGCTGATGCTGGTCAGGGTCGATGCTGGCGCGAAGTTCGTGCCGGATTATGGCATGGGAAGACGCAGGAAGATCACCGGCCTGCCCCTGTGACAGGGGCAGGAGTAGCGACAATCCGATGAGACTAGCGATGAAACCGAGGCGCAAGCTTCCGACTGGCATCGGAAGGGTTTTAGCACTCGCGACAGACGAGCACAAGCTGGATGGCGGTCAACAAGCGATCGAGTGCGATCGGCTTACCCAGCACTTCTTGCGGCCCCAACGACCAGGCTTCTTCCAACATCTCTTCGTTGTGACTCCCGGTCATAATGATCACGCCGCCGGCATACTCTTTTTCCCGAAGCGCTTTCAGCACATCGATCCCGGACAGCCCGGGCATGATCATGTCGAGTAGTAACAAATCCGGTGCCGCTTCTTCGACGACCCGCAATGCTTCATAGCCATCCTTCACACCCAACGTCCGGTACCCTCGCAGGCTAAGGAACTGTACGAGCAGATCGCGTACCAGCGGATCGTCATCGACGATCAACACTGATTCTGCCGTCTCTTGCCCGGCGAACGAGGGAATCGGGGAGACCGGCGTCTGATTGACCTTAACCGGCATCTGAGACACCCGATGTACCGCTTCGACCAGAATGTCGAGCGACAGCCCGCGCCGGATAAAGTCAGTGACTCTCAGGGAGCGCGCCTGATTCTCCTGCACTTCGGTGGCTCCTCCCCCCAGAATAATGACCGGCGCCTCGGGATCGATGGCCCGAATCTCTTTCAAGACCGTCAATCCGTCCATCTCCGGCATACGCAGATCGAGCAACGTAATGCGCGGGGTATGTTTGCGAAACAGATTCAGCCCTT
>CAZXNN010000075.1:0-11587 GCA_964641915.1 uncultured Nitrospira sp.
GCCGGGCAGCATGGAATACTCCGCCGTGATCCAGCCGCGTCCCTGGCCGAGCAGCAAGGGGTGGACGTTCGTTTGTACACGATTATTTATGAAGCGCTGTCCGACATTAAAGCCGCGATGGAAGGGTTGCTTGACCCCACGCTTAAGGAGCGGTCGTTGGGCCGGGCGGAAGTGCGCCAAGTTTTCACAATTCCCAAGGCCGGCGTCGTGGCCGGTTCCTACGTGGTCGAGGGCACGATCTCTCGAGCGGCGGTGGGAGTCAGGCTTATTCGAGACAACGTGGTGGTGTTCGAGGGCCGCCTCGGCTCGTTGCGCCGGTTCAAGGATGACGTGCGTGAAGTGCAGCAGGGATACGAGTGCGGTATCAGCATCGAGAACTTTAACGACATCAAAGCCGGCGATGTGATCGAGGCCTATACGATCGATAAGATCGCGGGGAAGCTCTAAGTCGCAGAGCCGGTAGGTGTGATGTGTGGCTGGGATGGTCGTGGGAGTCTGCACCGTCGAGTTGTGGATTCCGGAAAGTCAGTCGCTCAAGGATAAGCGGCAGGTTTTGCATAGCCTGAAGGATCGCCTGCGAGGCAAGTTCAATCTTTCGATTGCCGAAGTGGACGGGCAAGACCTCTGGCAAAAAGCGGTGCTCGGGATGGCCTGTGTGGCGAATGGCGGGAGCCACGTCGAACAAGTCCTCGAGCAGGCGCTCAACGTCATCAAGAGTCTGCCAACCATTGAAGTTGTTCGTGTGCATCGGGAGCTCTTGTGACGCACATGCGCGTGAGATCGGGGAGAAGTGGGCAGGGAGAGCGACCGTGCGACAGGTGGGCGATGTCCAAGACGACCTATAAGCGATCAGACCGAGTGGCCGACCAGATTCGCATGGAGGTTGCGGACATCTTGATGCGCAAGATCAAGGATCCGCGTGTGCGGTCGGTCACGGTGACCGATGTCGAGCTGACGGCGGATTTACGGATCGCCTATATCTTCGTCACGACGATGGAGAAAGAGCAGGCTGAGCGTGATGTGTTTGCCGGATTATCGAAGGCCAGCGGCTTTGTTCGTGCCGAGCTGGGCCGGCGATTGGCATTGCGGTATTTGCCTGAAATCGTCTTTAAACGAGATGAGACGGGCCCGCGCGGTGATCGAGTCATGAAACTGCTCGATGAATTGCAGCCGCATGAGACGGCCCAAGACGCGTCCGATGGCACGTCCGGTCCGGCGGAGCTGATCATTCCCCCGATGAGAACGAAGTGATGGCGTTGGTGACGGAAGGGCGGCAAAAGACTCGTGTGGGCGATGGCGTGCTCATCGTCAACAAAGAGGCGGGCTGGACCTCCCATGATGTGGTGGCGAAAGTACGGGGCCTGTTGGGCTGGGCTAAGGTCGGTCATGCCGGCACGCTGGATCCCGCGGCGACGGGCGTGTTGCCGCTGCTGATCGGGAAAGCGACGCGGGTGGCCGAATATCTGGTGGGTTGGGACAAGGAATATCGTGCGGTCCTGCGGTTGGGTGAAACGACGGATACGCAGGATGCGACCGGGACCGTGCTTCAGCGGGTGGAGACGGCGGGTGTGAGTGCCGAAATTCTTGACGGCGTCGTCGCTCGATTTCGCGGGCAACAAAAGCAGATGCCTCCGATGTATTCGGCGGTGAAGGTGGCTGGGCGACCGTTATATAAGGCAGCACGTGCCGGAGAAACCGTTGAGCGGGCAGAGCGGGATATCGTCATTCACGAGCTTGAAGTGACGGCCGTCGACGGACGCGACATCGCCTTGCGAATCGTTTGTTCAAAAGGGACGTATATCCGTACGTTGTGCGCCGATATGGGGCAGGCACTGGGCGTCGGTGGACACCTGCTGTCGCTTGAGCGTACGCGAGTCGGGTCGCTGGCTATCGAGCAGGGATTGACGGTCGAACAGATTGCCGCTCATGTGGCCATCGGGTCGGTTGATTCCGTTCTCCTGACGCTGGATCGGGTGTTGGCGCAGCTGCCGCTCGTGACGGTGACGGCCGAGCAAGCCACTCGTGTGTTGCACGGGGCGCCGATCGGGCTACCACATGATCTGCCGCCAACCATGTCGCCTATCCGCCTGAAGGATGAGCAGGGACGGCTGTTGGCAATCGGGACGTATGACGGGCAGGGTAAAGGGGCGGTCAGAATTGACAAAGTATTAGTGGACAGTGAATCACTCAATTAAAAGCCGGGAGGAATACGAGTCATGGCCTTGTTGAAGGAAGCAAAGACGGAGTTGATCAAGCAGTATCGCCAGCACGATACGGATTCGGGCTCTCCCGAAGTTCAGATCGCGGTGCTGACCAACCGGATTACCTATTTAACCGAGCATTTCAAGCTGCACAAGAAGGATCACCATTCACGGCGTGGTCTCTTGCAGCTCGTCGGGCGGCGGCGCCGGTTGCTCGACTATCTGCGTGGCGTCGATGAAGCGCGCTATCGCGCAGTCATTGAACGACTCGGTATTCGCAAGTAGTCGGAAGAGAGACGGACGCAAGCCGCTGTCGCACAGGGAGTGCGACAGCGCGGAACGCATGTCACACAGGTGAACACGGAGATACGCTCGCGTGCGAGCGTATCTCTGTGGGCATCTGTGGGACCCAACCTGGAGGACACCATAGATGGTACACGTTGTTGAATTGGAGATTGCAGGCCGCACCTTGCGGCTTGAAACCGGTCGAGTAGCCAAGCAGGCCGACGGCTCGATTTGGGCCACGTACGGCGACACGGTGATATTAGCGACGGCGGTGGCGTCGCAGAACGCCAAGCCCGGCATCGATTTTCTGCCGCTCACAGTCGATTACATTGAAAAAGCTTATGCCGCTGGAAAGATCCCGGGCGGATATTTCAAGCGCGAGGGACGTCCGGCTGAGAAGGAAGTCCTGACCAGCCGCCTGATCGATCGTCCACTGCGACCGCTCTTCCCCGAAGGCTACTACTTTGAAACCCAGGTCATAGCCTCCGTCTTGTCCGCAGACAAAACGGGCGCGACCGATGTGGTTGGCATTACGGCGGCCTCTGCGGCCTTATCGATTTCGAATATCCCGTTCGCGGGACCGGTGGCCGGAGTGAAGATCGGCCGGGTGAAGGGCCAATTCGTCGTGAATCCTGATCTGGAGACGTTGGAGACGAGCGATCTCCATTTAGTGGTGGCCGGTACGGCCGATGCCATCATGATGGTCGAAGCGGGCGCCAATGAATTGCCCGAGGCCACCATGCTGGAAGCGCTGGCCTTGGCCCATGCCGAAATTAAGAAAATCGTCGCGAAAATTTCCGAACTGGCCAAGCTGGTCGGGAGCAAAAAGCGTGAAGTGAAAGTCGAAGCAATCGATCAGGCGTTGGCTGCCAATGTCAAGGCGATGGTCGCGCAGCCGATTCGCGATGCGATCATGATCCCGAACAAGGCCGCGCGTCAGGAGCGGTTGGATCAAGTCATGGCCGAGGCCGTCGAGAAACTCAAGAACCCCGAGGTGCCCGCCACTGAGCGCCACGTCAAGATCGTCTTTCACGGATTGGAATACACCGAAGTCCGGAACATGATTCTCGAAAAGCGCTCACGAGCTGATGGGCGCGGACCGGCGGATATCCGGCCGATCACCTGCGAAGTCGGGGCTTTGCCCCGCGCGCACGGGTCCGCCATTTTCACGCGCGGCGAAACGCAGAGTCTGGCAGTCGTGACGCTGGGGACGACGGACGACGAGCAGCGCATCGATGCGCTGGAGGGCGAGTACACCCGCACCTTCATGCTGCATTACAATTTCCCGCCCTTCAGTGTCGGCGAGGCGCGGCCGCTTCGCACGCCGGGTCGGCGCGAGGTCGGTCACGGAGCTCTGGCAGAGCGGGCGTTGAAGCCGGTCATTCCCGGGAAAGACGTGTTTCCCTACACGCTCCGCATCGTCTCTGAAATTCTGGAGTCCAACGGATCGTCGTCGATGGCGACCGTCTGCGGCGGCACCCTGGCGATGCTGGATGCCGGCATTCCCATCAAGGAGCCTGTGGCAGGTATCGCGATGGGCCTGATTAAGGAAGGGGATGGAGTCATCATCCTGTCGGACATTCTGGGCCTCGAAGATCATTTGGGCGATATGGACTTCAAAGTCTGCGGAACGAAGAATGGCGTGACGGCTTTGCAGATGGACATCAAGATCGGCGGGATTACGATGGCCTTGATGCAACAGGCGCTGGAGCAGGCTCGTACCGGACGCATTCATATCCTTGAGCGGATGGCCTCAGCGCTGACCACGCATCGTACGAACCTCTCGCCATTTGCCCCGCGTATCTATACGGTCAAGGTTAAGCAGGATAAGATCCGTGACATCATCGGTCAGGGCGGGAAAACCATCCGCGCCATCCAGGCTGATTGCGGGGTTAAGATTAATATCGAAGACACCGGCATCGTCACCATCGCATCCGCCGACGAGGCCTCGCTGCAGAAGGCGAAGGATATGATCAACCGGCTGACCGAGGAAGTCGAAATCGGCAAGATCTATATGGGTACGGTTCGCAAGATCATGGATTTCGGCGCGTTCGTCGAAGTGTTGCCGGGCACCGATGGCCTGGTGCACATTTCTCAGCTGGCGCACCACCGTGTGAAAGCCGTGGCCGATGAAGTCGCAGAAGGCGATCAGATTATGGTGAAGGTCCTGGAGATCGATCGGCAGGGCAAAATCCGGTTGAGCCGGAAAGAGACCATGCCGGCTCCGACAGGGGGCTCACAGGAACCAGCGGCCGAGTAATCCTCGTGTATCGCAAACTCATTCTGGAGAACGGGGTCCGCTTGGTCAGCGAGCGGATCCCCACTCTCAAGTCAGTCACCGTCGGCATTTGGGTCAACGCCGGTTCGCGTGACGAACAGCCGGCGCAAGCCGGATATTCTCACTTCATCGAACACATGTTTTTCAAGGGGACGACCAGCCGGTCGGCCACCGACATCTCACGCGAGATCGATGCGCTGGGCGGCGAGATGAATGCCTTTACCACGCGCGAGACCACCACGTTCTATGTGAAAGTCCTCGACCAGCATCTGCCGAAGGCCCTCGACCTGCTCTCCGATCTCTTGCATCGCTCCAAATTCTCTCCGAAGGACATCGAAAAAGAAAAGCAGGTCGTGCTGGAAGAGATCCGCATGGTGCAGGATGATCCGGAAGATCTTGTCCAGGAGCTTCATACCGGCCAGGTTATGGGCCGTCATCCGTTGGGCCGACCGATCCTTGGGCGGGCAGCGACGATCGGGGCGTTGCGGCGGCAGGATCTCCTCGACTACGTCGATGCGCGGTACCAGCCTCAGGAGATTGTCGTCGCTGTAGCGGGAAGTTTTGACCAGCGAGCGCTTGAACGGACCATTGCGCGCGAGTTCGGCCGTCGTCGTCCGTCATCGCCGCAGCCTCACGTGCGCCGCGCGCCGGATCTTTTCGGCGGTGTGGTGATGCAGCGCAAGCGACTGGAGCAGGTCCATCTCTGCATCGGCATGAAGGGGATTTCAGCGGGCCATCCGGATCGGTATGCCGCCTATGTCTTGAACAGTGTGCTGGGCGGGAGCGTGAGTTCGCGCCTGTTTCAGGAGGTCAGGGAAAAGCGGGGGCTCGCCTATTCGATCTATTCCTTTCTTTCCGGCTATTCAGACGGCGGGACTATCACGGTGTATGCGGGAACGCGGCAAAAAGAAGTCGAGCGGGTACTCGATGTCATTCGCCGCGAGATTCGTCGCATGGCGGCTAACGGCATTACTCGGGATGAGTTGAAGCGAACGAAAGATCAAATGAAGGGCAGCCTGATGCTCAGCCTGGAGAGTTCACATAGTCGGATGAACAAGCTGGCTAAAGATGAGATGATCAAAGGCAAGCACACGACACTCGATGACATGACGCGAGCCATCGATGCCGTGACCTTCAAGCAGATGGAGCGAGTCGCACAGGAACTTCTCGACGAAAAATCGATGGCGATTACCGGTCTCGGACCTCTGTCTGCTCGCCAGCTAAGGCTCTCGAGATAAGAATTTTTTAATAGAGATGTCTTTCTGACGGAGTAAATGACCGATCAAATGTTGTCTAACATGTTGCTATTTATGCGCTATATCTGTGGATTAGAATTTTATTAGAAGCTCAAACATTTTCTTGACACTAATTGACCGTTTCAGTACGATTGCGCCGGTCTAGTGAACTAGAAATTTTAAACGGGGAACAACCGCGAAAGAGAAAGAGGAAAGGGGGGTGGCCGAACACTTTCTCCTGAGCGTTGTAGCCTCTGATCATTCGGTAGCAGACGTATTCATCGCTTTCAAAGTGAACGTTCATTAGGTTGTGGGTTTTATTTTTATGAAGGAGGGACTAGGTATGAAGAGGGTCTTAGTTCTAGCCGCCGTTGCAGTGTTCTCAGTGGCTGGCTTGCTATCGGCCGGATTTGCCGTGGCCGCCGATGCTCCAGCTGGAGGTGGTCCTGCCACTGACGTGGTCGGTGGAAAGGTCATGAAGGGCGATGCCGCCAAGACGCTTCAGGGTCGTGTCTGGTCACAGTGGGCCGACAATCCTGATAGCGAGTTGTTGTTCGGTATTCAGTATTGGAACACCGGTGATCCTGCTTCAGGAACCCCGGCTGGCCGTTCCTCAACCATGATGGACGTCAAGCCCCCGGATCCTTTGGTCACCTGCTGCGGCTGGGGCTTTGTTGGCGGTACCGATAAGAATAATGCCTATGCAGGCTGGTACCATGCCGCCACGACGGTGCGTTTGGCTGTGAAGGACAAGGCGTTGATGGATCAGATCATCAAGGCTGCGCAGGAACTCGTGGCCATGGAAGTGACCTTGGACGGCCGGACCATTACCGGATTCAAGGTTCTCAAGTAATCGATTTCATCACGCTTTATTCTTTCATGTTGTTGAAGGAGGATTCGATTATGAAGCTTCAGAAGCAAGGCGGGGCCGTGATGGCAGCCGTTGCCCTGGTAGTCGGCATGGCTTCCAGCGCATTGGCCATCGAAGCATTCCAAGAGCGGTTTGAGTGGGGCGATCTCAGCAAGCCCACCACGCTGCAGGGTCGTGTGATTATTCTTGATCCCTATGATGAAGCAGTCTGGATCAACGTGTCGGTGTTCGGTGGAGCTGCCGAGAGCGGCCTGTTCTGGCAGAAGGTTCACCCGGGTAAGAACCTCAAGTTTTACGCCGACAAGGGTGCGTGGGAAGAGTTGAAGAAGATGGGCCGTCCGCATTCCGGACCGGCAGCTGCCAAAGAAGTGCCTCCGGGAAGCACGACCGACCTGGTCGAGTTTGTCGTGACGGAGACCGAGCAGAACCATCGCGTGATCTCGTCCGTCAAGAAGCTTCCGGAAGTGGCTGGTGCCCCAGGGAAGACCTTGAGCATTTCCGCCCTTCGCTTGAAGGAGTGCGCAGGAAAGAATCAGAATACCGATGCTGGTTGTGCGGCAGCCGTGCAGCAGCTGAATACGTCGCCGAAGTCTCCAGATGGAGCCAGCATCCCCCAGCTTTATGATGTGATGGTTCCAGGTGGACATACCCATGGTGGTTTGATCCCTTGGGAAGCCAAGTATAACTTGCCAGGCGGCGGGCACTAATCTAGTTTTCAGTTTGTAAGAAAAGGCGGTCGCTCCTCACGGGGCGGCCGCCTTTTTCTTTTCCTGCGGATGCGTTCCTGCTGAGCCGTATTAGGAAGAGGTGGGAATAGAGAGACTGCGACGACCTGGCAACTATCGACCAGGAGAGCAATTGCGCTATGGAGCTCTCTCACACAAGCCGTTCCGGAAGATGAGAGATGCCTTCTCAGCCCTTTTGATGGCGGGAGGCATTTCCTGCAAAGAGAACGAGCCCCGCGAGCAGCGCGCTGATCACGACGACAATCGCGCTCATCCTGCGTAGCTGACGTTCTGCGTCATCCCGGACTTCACCCGCTATTTTCGCGACGACTTCCAACAACAGATCCAGTTCAAGCGTCACGGCGATAAATTTTGATCCAGCCCGTTCCGCTGCGTTTTCCTCCGCAGCGTCCCGCAGGCGTTTCGCCTCGTCGGGGGAAGTGGCCTTCCAGCGTTGTTGGATCAGGCCGATGGTTTGATCGGAAGTTGCCATATAGTCCGCGAGGCGTGCCTTGACCGCCTGGAGTTCCCGCAGTTCGTCGGCGGCTCCGCTTCTCTTGACGGTCGCGCTATTGGCGGCTTTGATGAACCGCTCAATTGGTTGCTCGATCTGGGCCCGTCGTTCCGTTAAGCCGGAAGTAATGCTCTCAAAGTCCTTTTGTGAATCGGCTTCGATCGCGCGCAGCACAGACGTTCGATAGCGGATCAGTTTGGCGTTGATGTGGCCGAGATCGGTCGTGGCCAGGGTGTATTCCGCATAGATGACGCGGAGTTCCTGATCCACCCGGCTGAGAGAGTAGCCGCCCCAGAGGCCGGCCAGCAGGATGAGCAAGCTAATGATGATAGGTCGCACGTCACACAATATCCGAAAGAGGCAGACACCGCCAGTGCAGGACGACGGATGGCCGGTTACGCAGCGGCCGTTCGCTCTATTTGAGTCTCATCGTTCGCTCTTCAATCTTGAGACCCCCCAGGAACTTTTTGAAATTCGTTTCAAAGAGATCGGTCGTCAAATGCCTGGCATCCTCCGGATCAAACCAAAAAACCCGGTCGTTTCCTTCCCCGGAGACCCGCTCTCGTACGACGCTCTCATCGGTGTGGTTCATGATCCGAAATGCCAGCGTGTTTGTGGCCGTGAGATCGGTATGCATGAAGCCGCTTTTCGCATCGACGGACAGGCTTTGAATAGTTCCGGCAATCGTGATGTCTGCGCTGTCGCTCCCCGGCGTGCGTGCCAGCGATACTTTCCAGCCCTGCCGGCTCAGGTAGTCGACGAGGGCTTGGGCCGTAGCTTTGGCGACCGTTTCGCTCGGTAAGTCGAAGTAGCTGATTCCACCCCAGAGGTGCGATCGTGTTCCGAGATGGGTCTGATTAGACCGCTGGTCTTCGAAGGGGAGCACCGCAACCCTGGGTCCTGGGGTGGCGAGAGAGGCGGTTCCGCCGCCTGGGATTCCTCCAGGAATAGCAATTTCGATACGCTCGCCTTTGCCGGCACAGCCTCCCAGTGCGAGCATCCCGACACAGATGAGAAGCCGACGCGATAGACGATTCACAGTTGCCTCCTTCTCTCGATGGATGGCCCAGAGAAATTAACCGGTGGAAATTCATTGCATGACGAAATGCGCACGACGATTGTATTTCCAGCAGCCTTCGTTGTGTTCTTTGCAGGAAGGTTTCACTTCACCGTAACTGGTGGTGTGAAGCCGCGAGGAAGAAATCCCTAGATTCTCTAAGTATCGCTTGGCGGATTTGGCGCGCTTTTCTCCCAATACGAGATTGTAGGCTAGAGTCCCGCGCTCGTCGCAATGACCTTCGATCAATAACGACTTGCCTGAGGCGTTTCGGATCCACTGGCCGTTGCGTTCGAGTACGGACTGCGCATCTGGACGAATGGTGTACTGATCGAAATCAAAATAGATATCTCCGATTCCAGTGGAGTCCGGAGTCATGACGGAATTTTTATCATGCAAGGGAGCCGTGTTGCTTGACGGGATGGTGTTTCCTGGCGCCTGGGAGGGAATCTGATTGGTTCGCGCTTCTTGGGTGTGGGATACTCCGCTCTCCGCAGGAGGCTCAATAGAAGCGATCCGATCCGGCCGGACAGTCTCGGCAAGAGTCTGGCCTTTTGTCGTCATGAATTGGTCTCCTGCGCTGGATGACAAGTGCTTGTTTGCACAGCCAGCCACGCCAAGTATGAGACCGCTCAGGGATAGGACAGTCCACAGATACAAGAGAGTTCGGCTCAGGCTTCGGATCATTTGTCACCTCTTGGCTGATTAAGAAGGGGCAGCATACCGGTGAGGCTTTCACCGCCGCTCATTATGAACGGCACATAGGGCGAGACGGGAAGTGGTGTCGCCATGGGTGAAGTTGCGGCGAAGGGCAGAATCATGAAGATGTCAGGAGAATTCCTGCTGGCACTCGGGCGTGGCACTTCAGAGGCGAAGAGCTTCGTCATTTCCCGCGTGGTTGATCCTTGAATGCGCGCAGGATGAGTAACACGAAGAGAATCCCGATCACCAGGCTCCCCACGAGAAAGATCATGCCGTCGGTCGACGTAGCGAGAATTTCTATCAATGCCAGTTAACGTCCTTGTCTGTTCGTGAACTCGACGGTTGTAAGCTCAGTGACACATTCCACTCCTGACCGGCTCACACGATGCGAGGCCAGATCAGTCGTTCACGCGAGAGAAGTGATGGGTTGCAGGGGAGGCCGTTTCCTGCGCGCGCCGCCTCTTCGCTCGTTCCCATGGGACTGATCTGGCGTCTCGATCATCATTGTGTGCTCATCTTTGAGTCGTACCACATTGCAGACAGATAGTGTGGCTCCACCATACTTGGGAGGTCTTCAAATTGTGCATAGTGAGAAAGCGTAACGAGTCTGTCCATTCTTGCTCACCAGCCTGTTCTGAAAAGCCGTCTTGCACCAGGCCGCAGGTCGTGCATACCAGAATGACAGGGTACCCCAACCACTGTTGTGGGGATCTCGCACAGTGAGGCCCTCTCTCCAGGTCCATAGCTGCACCGTTTGGGTACAGTAAGAGCATATCGGGATTCATATACGACAGTTACTTGAATGAGGGAACTCGTAATTCCCGAAGGCGCGGGGTGTATTTTTACGGGGGGAGGTCGGTTCTTATGGGTCTAGATGGGGGTGACAATTCCGTGGGTCAGCGCATATTTGATCAGGTCGGCCGTATTTTCCAGGTGCAAGTGTTCCAGGATTTGCCCCTTATGGAATTCAACGGTTCTCGGTGAAATCTTCAGCACATTGGCGATGTCTTTGGCGGTGCGTCCTTCGGTGAGAAGCTGGAGGACTTCCTTCTGACGCACAGTGAGGCCGCCGGTGTCGCTAGCCCTTTCCGACGGTGTGGCGAGAAACACGGTCAGGAGATCCTTGGTAATGAGCGGGGTAATGTAGGAGTGACCGGAAAGGACCGCCCGGATTGCCTGCTCCAACTCATCAACCGCTGACCGTTTCAGGACATAGGCAGAAGCGCCCGCTTCAAACGCGGACCGGACATATTCCGTGTCGGCATGCATCGTCACGAAGATCAGCTTGGCCATCGGGCAGAGTTTTTTGAGATGGGCGGCCGCATCGATGCCGTTCAAGAGGGGCATCGACACGTCGAGAATAATAATGTCCGGTTGCAGGGATTTGGCTGCTTCGATCAGTGCGCGACCATCGGCGGCAGTGCCGACGAGATCGTACCGGTTTTCCAGAATACGTTTAAAGCCTTCGATGATGAGCGCGTGATCGTCGGCCAGCAGAACGCGGGGTTTATGCACGAGATGCTCCTGTGGTCAGGGGAATTTCAACATGAATGTGGGTGCCCTGGGAGGGAGTCGAATCGATTTCGAATCGACCCTTTGCCAGGCCTACCCGTTCTTTCATGCTGAGAAGGCCCAGGTGTGTTCCCGTCTGTGAGAAAAGCGCCCGGTCGAATCCTTTTCCGTTGTCTTCAATGGTTATTGATATGCCGTCGGAATCCT
>CAZXNN010000076.1:0-11511 GCA_964641915.1 uncultured Nitrospira sp.
GCGACGCCGTGGTCACCATTACCTATGTCGTCGTGGTCTTTTCGATTCTCGTGCAGGGGCTCACGATCAACCGTGTCCTGGCCATGGGGGACAGAACTCCACAGAGGAGCGGTCATGTCTAACGCGAGCGACGGGCGGGCCCGGTGACCTGGGTCGATGCCGCCATCGTGCTGGCTTTTCTGGGGTATGCCCTGGGTACGGGACTCCGTTCGCGCAAAGCCGCTTCGCGCAGTCTCGAGGACTATTTTCTCGCGGGCCGGTCGCTTTCCGGATGGAAGGCCGGTCTCAGTATGGCCGCTACGCAGTTTTCTGCGGATACCCCGCTCTTAGTGACCGGTCTTATTGCGACGTCTGGAGTGTTTGCGCTCTGGCGCATGTGGATCTACGCCATCGCATTTCTGTTCATGGGGTTTCTACTGGCTCCCAGCTGGCGGCGCGCGGCTGTGCTGACGGATGCGGAACTGGCTGAAACGCGTTACCGTTCGCCCGGGGCCCCGGTGCTGAGGCTGGTCAAAGCGCTCTATTTCGGAACCATCGTGAACTGGGTCGTATTGGCAATGGTTCTCCTGGCGGCGACCAGGCTGGCCGAGCCGTTCCTACTCTGGGACGCGTGGCTGCCGGAGTGGCTCTTTGCCTCGGTCCGGCGTGTGGTCGAGTGGGGGGGCATCCCGTTTTCCCTGGCTGATGCTGATTCCGGATCGCCGTGGATCCGGTCGACTAATAATGTGCTGTCGGTCGGGATCATTCTTTCGGTGACGCTGTGCTACTCGACGACCGGCGGTTTGCGCGGCGTGGTGGATACCGATCTCGTCCAGTTTGCGCTGGCGATGGTCACGAGTGCCGTGTTTGCGTGGTACGTCATCGACCGTGTCGGCGGGCTCGAACAGATGGGGGTGCTCCTCCATGAGCGATTTTCCGAGGCCTCGAACGGCACGATCACAGCCTCGCAGCTCCTTGCCTTTACGCCCTCGCAAGCCAAAGATGTGTCCCTCACCGTGCTTTTGGTGATCGCGCTGCAATGGCTGTTGCAAATGAATGCGGATGGAACGGGCTATCTGGCACAGCGGACGATGGCCTGCCGGTCCGATCATGACGCTACCCAAGCGGCGATCGTCTTTACTGTTGCGCAAGTCCTACTCCGCAGCGTCATCTGGGTGCCGTTGGGATTGGGCCTTCTGGTCCTTTTCCCTCTCGATCCTCAGATTCCTCCCGGCCAGCTTTCAGCCGACCGCGAATTCACGTTTGTGCGAGGCATGAGTGAGGTGCTGCCGGCGGGTCTGCTGGGCTTGATGCTGACGGGCATGCTGGCGGCTTTCGCCTCAACGGTGGACACACAATTGAACTGGGGAGCGGCCTACTGGACGAACGATCTGTACGACCGGTTCCTCTGTGGCAGCGTCCTTCGGCGCGTGCCTTCCGGCCGGGAACTGGTATGGGTGGCACGGATCTCCAATCTCATTACCGTCGTCGGCGCCTTGGCAATCGTCCCGTTCCTCCCGTCTATTCAAGCCGCGTGGCATTTGAGTTTGCTGTTCGGTGCGGGTCTTGGCATCGTCCTCGTGCTCCGTTGGATCTGGTGGCGCCTGACGGCGTGGGGAGAGCTGGCCTCGATCGCCGTCTCGGCCGTGCTGGCTCCGGCGATGTTAGTGGTGCTGCCGGATGAGCAGGATGCGATGCGGGTGCTGGTCGTTGCCGCAGGAGCGACCTGCGCCGGGATCCTCGTTTCCCTTCTCACGAAACCCGAACCGATGGAGGTGCTGCGTGTATTCTATGTCAACACGCGGCCGCCGGGATTTTGGAAACCCGTAGCTCGTGCGGCCGGTGAAACGGGAACTGCGGCCATGGATCGATGGACATCGGGAGTCACGGCAACGGTGATGGCGGGGCTTTCGGTGTTCAGTCTCTTGGTCGGCATCGGTTCCTGGCTGGTCGGCAGCCCGCCGCCGATCTGGTTCCCCTGGAGAGGGCTCTGGATCGCCGGGTTGTTGATTATCGGGACACTCCTCTGCCCCTTCTGGGCTTCCTACCTGATGGATCCGATCAACCCGCCATCTTCTCAAGGCCCCGGTACGTGAGAAGACGGCGGTGTAAACGAGCTGGAGGAGAAACCCGGGTGCCGGTATGCGATGCGGGTGTCCCGGTATTTCAAGAAACCAAGGAGGCGTAATATGCAAGAGGTGCGAGTCGCTCAACTGGCGGATAGATTGATCGAGTGGACGTTGAGTTCAGGAATCCGTGTGGTTTTGATCGGATTCGGGATGATCCTGCTCCTGTCGCTGTCGAAGCAGGTCATCACGAGATTTCGCCGTGTGTATGAAGGGAGTTTGCCAGGACCGGCACATGTCAAACGGGTGGATACCCTGACGCATGTCGTGCGCGATGTCGCGCGAGTCTTCATCTTAGTCGTCGGGAGCATGATGATCCTGTCAGAGATCGGCATCGATCTCAAACCGTTGCTGGCGGCGGCCGGACTCAGCGGCCTGGCAATCGGGTTCGGTGCGCAAAGTCTGGTAAAAGATGTGATCTCCGGGTTTTTTATCCTATTGGAAAACTCTGTGAGAGTGGGTGATGTTGTGGAAGTGGCGGGGGTGGCCGGAGTAGTAGAAGAGGTAAAGTTGCGGGCCATTACGCTTCGCGACCTCTCGGGCAATGTCCACGTGGTCCCGAACGGAATTGTGGACAAGGTCAAGAATATGACCAAGGTCTACTCCTATTACCTGTTCGACGTGGGTGTGGCCTACCGGGAAAATGTCGATGAGGTGATGGCCGTCCTCAAGGAGATAGCCGAAGAACTGCGCGAGGATCCAGCTTTTAACACCGACATTCTGGAACCGTTGGATATGCTCGGGGTCGATCAATTCGCAGACTCCGCCGTCATCATCAAATGCCGAATCAAGACGAACCCCATGCAGCAATGGCGCGTCGGCCGGGAGATGAACCGGCGGATCAAGAATACGTTCGACGCAAAGGGTATCGAGATTCCGTTCCCGCATCGAACGATCTATTGGGGAGATCCGGCGCAGGCTGCCACGGTGCTGGCCAGAAGCGGAGCCTGATTGGCGGCCTGCTGGCAGCGGCGAACCTTCGTCAGACGATGGGTAGGGATGATGGCTGTGATGGAGACCTGTGGTTGTGGCCGGCGGGTGCCTCACATTACTGGAGGTTACGCCGGAAAGGGGAAAGAGCGGGTCGGTCGGCTTCCGTCGTGAAGCTCGACCAGTCCGGGTCGTCTTTCCGGCCGATGGTAAGCAGCCTCATCCGGTCGCCGTTGTTCAGCGTGCCCGCCTGGTCGAGATCCAGAGAGGAGAGCGCCGGTTCGCTCAACGAGGGCGATGCTGCGGCGCGCCGTCAGTATATCGTTGAGGTCGTGCACCCTCTGTCCTAGGTCCGCATCGCCGGATCCCACCGTGGTCATGGTCATCCTGCTGAATTAGGCGACATCGCTGCAGGTGAGCCACCCGTCGATCTAGTCGCGCGAGCTATCGCGATCCCGCCAGGGAATGGCTGCAATAGCACAAAGCAGGAACAGGGCATTGATGAGGCGAGTGAGAAGTGTGTGGCCCGGCAGAAAGGCGGCCGGGGTGTGGAGGATGCGCGACGAGGTGTGGGCAGGATTCGGTTGTCGCACGCAGGCTCCGCAGTTACTGCCGAATGCCGCAGGGCGAAGACGCGATTCCGAGGCGGACATGGCGCGCCGCGCATTCGCAGCCGCAGGCAAAACATTGTTCGCGGGAGGGATTGACGGGAGGGTGTGCGCGGAGTAAAGTGACCATATGGTCATAGATGACTGAAAGGTCATTTTAAGTCTTTCTTCTCGCAATGGGAAAGAGCAGGAGGTGAGGTTATGGGAACGAAAGTCATGGGAGTAGTCGGAGTGCGGAGAAGCAGCGTGGAGAGCATGGACAGCGCGGTCCGCGCACGTGTATCAAGCCGTCATGGCGGCGCATCGAGTCCGACGGCTCCGTACGCTGGCGCGATCGCGGTGAAATCTGAAGAGTTGGAGCGGAAACAGGTCATTGATCCGGCTCGAAAACAGGCGGTGCTCATTCCGTTCCGTCATCGATCGAAACGGGTCAGGTATCGATATCACACCCAGGCAGGCACGAAAGGCGAAGCGCTGGGTTATATGACAGGACCGAACGCGCTCTTTCTCGCAACTCCTTCGATGCTGCCCCTGGGGATCTCGCTGGTCCTTGAAGCCGCTGAAGGAGGTCCGGTGGCGGAATCGCAGACGATGAGAGGGATGGTTACCGCTATCTGTCCGGGCACGGACGAGTTCGGGTTTCCTCCCGGAGTCGGGCTGTGCGTCGCTGAAGGATTCGACGTGTTGCAGGGGGGCATGTTGTCGAAAGGGACGCAGTCAAGGAACTGAGCACGAAGGAGGAAGGAATCATGACAATCCATCAAGACTGTCAGCGGTCTGTGGCCAGACGTTGCAGCGGCCAGCCGCTACCGTCGAAACGCGTGCTCAAAGAGTTGGATGGCCGGGCCTGTGATTCCTGCGGAGCCCGGCATTACTATCTCGTCCTTCGCGTGAATGCGCGAGGGGATAATCCGACATTATCCGCTCGTTGCAGCCGGTGCCATGAAGGAAGCCGGTTTCTGTCGGAGGCGCGCCTCGCCATAGACATTGAGCAGGCACTGTGGAAACAGGCCTGTCGCAATGTGGGACAGCAGAGGCGGTAAACGGTCCTGAATCACCAGAAAGGAGTAGGCGCCATGAACGAGAGAATGCACATCGTTGTCAAGGGAGGGTTCATGTTTTTGACCGGATTGATGGTGGGAGCGGGGACCGGTTTCTTGCTGGCTCCTGAATCCGGCGCAAGAACGCGCCGTCGCCTGAGAGCCTTCGCCGGGGATCTGGGCGAACGGGTGTGCGAGATCGCCGCTGACGCGCGATGGAATGTGGATCGCGCGATCGAACGCGGGAAGCGGCTGGTCGCGTGACGGGGAATTGGGTAAGGGCTCCGGCTGGCTTGTGTTGATCTTTTCCGGTAGGAGCCGGCTCCTGCGGATGAGTAAGGATTCGGGAAGGCCGTGAACTGCGCTCCCGGAAACAGCACGACCGCGAGAGCCGGTGGGGGAATTGCGAGTCGAACGGAGAGGGCCTGAGAGGATACTGAGGGAGGCAAGCGGGGAGGTGGGTCATGACGTGCACACGATGTCGAGGCTGTATGGTCATGGAACGATTTATGGATATGCGCGACGATACCGGTCAGCTCGAATTTCAGGGGTGGCGTTGCCTCAATTGTGGAGATGTGATCGACGGGGCAGTATTGAGACATCGGGGATATCAAGGGGCGAGCCCGTATCAAAGTTCGCGGCGTTGGTCACGAGGATTGCCAAAAGAATGGAGGGGGCGGTCCCAGGATCGAGGGCGGCGTAGAAACCTTGATCTCCTCAGTGCATCATGTTCTCCCGCAGTGCCGCAGGCCGGCTCACGGGTATTGAGTTGCGATATGGTTTCGCGCTAGGGTTTGAGGCATGACGCAGCACAATATTCTGCAGCTTTGTGATCAACGCGAGCGCCGGGAAGAGGTCCTATTGATGGTCGATCGAGTGGGCAATGGTCATAGAAACCGTAATTTCGTCCTTGAGTGTGCCTTGATGGGCGGTGACGCAGGATTGCTCGATTCCAGGTTGTTCCCGTCGTTGCGACAAGGAGAGTGCGCGTGAGCACAGTGCCTGCAGGAGAGGGTCCTGGGGCACGGGTTGCCAGGCGCAAAGAAATGACGAAACGCAGGTTGTTGGAAGTGGCCCGACAGCTCTTTGCCGAAAAAGGGATCTACTGGGCCACAGTCGAAGACATCACCGAGATGGCGGACCTCGGAAAGGGCACCTTTTATAAATATTTCGACTCGAAAGAAACGATTCTCAGGGTCCTGCTCGAAGAAGGGCTCAGCGACGTGCTGGCGGAGACCGAGCGCGCCATTCTGGGGATCTCGCCCGGACCGAAGCTGTTGTCCGCGGTCATCGAGGCCCGCGTCGATTATTTTCTCAGGCATCCGGACTCTCTGCTGATGTTTCATCAGATTCGAGGCCTCATGCAACTCCAGGTGAAGGCCGCGAAGGAGCTGCGTTCGGTCTACGATGCACATCTTCGCCGGCTTGCCCGGTTATTGCGTCCCGCCTTCGGAGACGGGGACAGCGACAGGGCAAGAGATGTGGCGACGGCGGTCGCCGCTTACACGTCCGGGCTGCTGACGTACCACATACTGTTCGAGGGGATCGAACGCATTACGCGCCGCCGCGGAAGTATCGTGCAGGCCCTGGATCAGAGTCTACAAGTCCTGCTGAAGCCCGGCACCCGGTTCCGCTAAACAAGGGGAAAACCCCGGCAGGTCAGCGTGGATTCGCATCCGGTCTCGGCGCTTCGCCTTGGGTCGTCCCGAAAAAACTATTGGGCAGGCCAAATCGGAATGCCGGGGGTTGATAGCTTTTGGGTAGATATTGCTCGGGAATAGTCGTTTGGTTCCCGTCCCGCACCTGCGCGTAATGAGGCGACATGATCTCCACGCCGGCCTCGTTGAATTTGTCCTGGATGTGTTGATGTAGTTCTGCATAGATCGTCGCCATGAGATTTGCCTGATCCGTATAGGCATTGATTTCATACGTCACATAGAAATCGTCGAGGCCGGTCTGGAGCACAAACGGCTCGGGCTTGTGAAGAATGTGTGTGGTGGTTCGCGCGGCGGCAATCAAGAGCTCGTGCACGGTTTTCCAGGGCGCGTCGTAGCCGATGGTCACCTTGGTATGCAGGATTAATCCCAAGTTCTTCGCCGACGAACTAAAGTTGATCAGATGGTTGCTGAGTACCAGAGAATTGGGGATTGTCACGTCCACATTCTTAATGGTGCGGATCCTGGTGACGAGCAGGCCTTTTTCCACGACGTCGCCAATGGTATCAGCGACTTTGACGCGATCTCCGATGCGAAATGGATGCATGTAGGTCAAGACTACGCCGGCGATAATGTTGCTGATTGAGACGGCCGATCCCAGGGACAATAGCAGGCCCAGGAAGACGGAAATGCCTCGAAAACCTTCCGATTGGGAGCCTGGAATGTAGGGGAAGATCGCGATAGCGGCAAACACAATGACCAAGAAGCGAACGATCTTGTAGGTCGGCTGCGCCCAATCACGCTGGAATTCGGCAAAGGTGATGGCGCCGCGTTCGATCCCGGCAAAGAGGAGCCGAATCAGTTTGATGATGTAGCGTGTCACGATAATGATGACGACAATAGAAATGACATTGGGGATATAGGTCGCAAAGGCTTGGCCGATGGTGCTCAATGTCGAGAGCACGGCGCCAAACAGCGCAGCGGAGATGCCTCTGGTCCAAGGGAAAATCCCGAGCACAGTGGTGAGGTAGACGTACAGCAGCGCTAAGACGGCGGCCGCACGAATGGCTTTCGCAAGTCCCGTGAGCCCGACGGCGATCTGATCGGCTGACAGCAGTTCTACGTGTTGGATCTTGATCGCACGGATGACGGTCCCGCGCCAGGCCTCGATTTTAGCATAGAGCTTCGGGAAGGTTTTATGGAAAAGCGCCAGCAGAACCACAAGGATAATGGTATCCAGAAGCGCCAGGCCCCCGTCGATCATGAGGGCTTGCGCCGTGAATTGCTCGCGGGATTTTGCTAGAGCCCTTTTGATTCTCTGCGCGTAGTCCATTGCGAGTTCCTGCCGGATGGTTCCCGTGGGCTGCGCATCGCGGTCTGTGACCGTCATCACGACCATTTCGCCGTAGACGAGCTCGCTGGTTGACTCGCGGTCGGTTGCCGTGACGGGATAAATTCTGGTGAAGGGGTCCTTGGCAAGAACTACCAAGCGCTCAGCGACGGCTTGCGCTCGCACCTGCGGCGTAAAGGGGCCAAGGTTGTCGTACAGAGTGAACAGCGTTTCATCAGCGAAGATGACCGGTGCTCCCACTGGTTTTGCCAGAGGTGTTTGGGGTGGCGGGGCGGCCGGATCTACGGCGCCGTCTGCCGCCTGGAGGAGCGCAAAAAAGAGTACTAGGGTTAGGGGCAGGACGGAGTGTGAGATGAATCGAAAATTCATGAAAGACCTCCGAGCGGGACGAATGAAACAGATGGGAGCGAGTATGTCGATAGGTAGATGCGGAAGATACTCTCTCAGAGTGTCTAAGCGCAAATTATGCGCGGATTGCAGTAGCAACAAATTGCGTCCGGTGGCCTCCCCCGCCGATAATGGTGAGCGCAGTTGTGACCTTGCATCACGGAGGGCCGACCCATATGGAATCGTTGAGCGTTGAAACTGTTCTTGGTCTGATTGGGATTGTGATTCTCGTCGGGCTTGCCGGAGAGGTGGGATTCAAGCGAACCGGCATTCCAAGTGTGTTGTTTCTCATGGGGCTTGGCCTTCTCCTCGGCCCGGTCCTGGGCTATGCCGATGCGGCCAGGGTTTCGATTCTGGCGCCCTATCTCGGGACGCTCGCACTGATCATCATCCTCTTTGACGGCGGTCTGAACCTGCAATTCATGAAAGTGCTGCAGGAGACTCCGCTCGCGCTGCTCTATTCCGTCATCGTATTTGCCGGGTCGGTGTTGGGCGTCGCGACGCTCTATGTCTGGGGCCTCCAGGGGCAATGGCTGCAGGGGCTGCTCTTAGGGGCGATCTTGGGCGGGACCGCCGCCGCGATTATCTTGCCGGTCGTGTCGCAGCTCACGACTTTGCGTGAACCGGTGAAGGTCCTCGTCAGTTTAGACTCCGCCTTTTCAGAAGTGTTCGTGGTGGTGATCGCCTTGGCGATCATGGGCTCGTTCACCGAGAGCGGCGGAAAATTCGGAGTGGTGCGGGAGATCTTTCATTCCTTCTTCGACGCGCTGGTGTTGGCCACCATTGCAGGAGCCGTCTGGGCTCGATTGCTGACATGGCTGGCCGGGCAGACCTTGTCCTACATGCTCACCCTCGCGGCGATTCTCGTGCTGTACTACGTGGCTGAGCTGCTGGGGGCCAGCGGCGCCATTACGATTTTGATGTTCGGTCTCGTGCTGGCAAATATGGAAACGCTGGCAGGTCGCTTGGTACGGCCGCTTCGCGTTCTGATCGGGTATGAATTGGATCAGGCCAAGTTTGTGCTTGATGAATTCCTTAAACGAATTAACGAGGAGCTGGCATTTCTAGTCCGGACATTCTTCTACGTCCTGCTCGGATTGATCGTAGATTTCTCACGATTCAACTGGACCATCGTGGTCTGGGGATGTGCCCTGTTTGGCATCGTGTTCGGGATCCGGGCGATCGCCACGTATGCGATCGGCGGAGCCACCAAGACCTGGAGCTTCAGCGAGCATGTACTGATCGCGGCGATGATGCCGCGCGGCGTGGCCACGGCCGTCATGGCTTTCATGCCCGCGAGCGTAGGGATCCCGGATACAGACCTGTTTCCAATGTATGCCCTCACCGTGATCACCCTCGGCGTTCTCTTCATGACTCTCTCGCTGGCGGTCTATCGAAATTTGGCGACCCGTGAGGTCAAGCCAAACCAATCCTCGGTGGTCTAGCCATTCGACCGTGCGCTGGGACCGAGATGTTGACGCCCGCAGGCATGATCCGGAAGACCGGAGTCGGATCAGGCATAGGCGGCATCCCAATTATTCATAGTGTAGTGCTTCGATGGGATTCAGCTTTGAGGCCTTGTTGGCCGGGTAGAGGCCAAAGAAGATGCCGACGACCAGGGAGAAGAAAAAGGCGGCGGCTACGGCCGGCATGGAGATGATCGTCGGCCAGCCGATCAGTTTGGTCAGGAGCAGCGAGATGCCGATGCCGGCCCCGACGCCGAGGATGCCCCCGATGGTGGTCATGATGATGGCTTCGATCAGGAATTGCAGCAGAATATGTATGCGCTTCGCGCCGACGGCCATGCGCAGCCCGATTTCCTTGGTGCGTTCCGTGACCGAGACCAGGAGGATGTTCATGATGCCGATACCTCCCACGATGAGGGAGATCGAGGCGATGCCCATGAGCATGAGCATCATGGTCCGGCTCGTGCCAGCCATAGTGTTGGCGATATCTTCCATCGTGCGGATGGTGAAGTCGTCTTCTTCTGACGATTGCAGACGATGTTTCGCCCTCAGCAGTTCCTTGATGTCGTCGACGACGGCTGGAATATCGTGGCGAGTTTGCGTCGCGACCAGGATGATGCCGACGGTGCCGAGAAACCGCGTGCCTAGTACTTTGCGTTCTGCGGTCGTGAAGGGGAGGACGACGAAATCGTCCTGGTCCTGACCGGTAATCGATTGACCCTTGGGAGCGAGGATTCCGATGACCCGGAGGGGGACGTTCCGGATGCGGACCTCACTGCCGACGGCCTCTTCGCCGGATTCAAACAGGTTCTGGGCAGCGGTTTTTCCCAGGATGACGACTTTCGCTGCAGCGTCCATGTCTGACTGGGTGAAGAAGTTGCCTTGTGCAACCGGCCAACTGCGGATGTCGGGGAAATCCGGCGTCGTGCCGAGTACGATCGTGCTCCAGTTCTTGTTCTCTCGAATGACTTGCAGCACGGAGCGCGTGGCGTACATCACCATCGTCACGCTCGATACCTTCTTCTCAATATCCTGCGCATCGTCCACGGTCAGAGTGGAGATGGAGCCCAGGCCTCCGCGAACGCCGCCGACAGTCGTGGCGCCTGGAATGATGATGAGGACATTAGTCCCAAGGCTGGAAATCTCCGCCTGGACGGAAGCCGTGGCTCCTTGCCCCAGGCTCACCATCGCGACAACCGCGCCGATGCCGATAATGATGCCGAGCATGGTCAGTCCGGCGCGCAACGGATTGCGGCGCAGGATGCGCAGGGCGGAGAACATGGTGAGCCAGAGAAAGGACATGGGAATCGCTTTCAGCTGTCAGCCATCAGCTGACAGCCCTCGGATGTGACTCTTCGATCAGACTCTGAGAGCTGAAAGCTGTTTGCTGAGAGCTCATCCCCTTCATCTCATCCCCCTGCCCGGTTCGAAGCCGGGCGGCAGCTTCTTTTGCGCCTGCTCCTCAAGTGTTTCAATGCCGAGAATCACCCGCTCGCCTTCTTTTACTGGTCCTTCAGTGATTTCCGAATATAGGGAGTCTGCAATGCCGGTGGTGACGACGGCCTGATGCGGCTTGTTCTCCTGATCGAACACCCAGACCTGCGACACTTTCTTGTCGACAGAAGCGTTGGGCATTCGAAACCGTAACGCGCCGTTCGGGACCCGCAGGGGAGATTCTTTCTTTGCGGTGACGATGGTCACGTTGGCCGTCATGCCGGGCTTGAGCTTGAGATCTTTGTTGTCGACCGTGATCACGACGTCGTAGGTCACAACGTTCTGGATGCTGATCGGCGCATTCCGCACTTGCGTAACCGTGCCATCGAAGAAGTGTTTTGGGTAGGCGTCCACGCGAAAGCTGGCCGTCTTTCCTTCAGCCACTCCGCCGATATCAGACTCGCTGACATTGGCGTTCACCTGCATCTTCATCAGGTCCTGCGCGATCACAAAGAGGGTGGGTGTTTGGAAGCTG
>CAZXNN010000077.1:0-11380 GCA_964641915.1 uncultured Nitrospira sp.
CTCGCCCCTGTGTCCCTCGGCGCTGTTCCCCGGCATAGGATTCCGGAGCCGTGGCTGACCTGAGCATCGACATTCGAGCCCTGGTCAAGCGTCACGGCGCGACGCTTGCCGTCGATCATGTGTCCCTGCAGATCAGCCGCGGGGAATTCTTTTCACTCCTCGGCCCCAGCGGGGCCGGCAAGACGTCACTCCTCAGAATGCTGGCAGGCTTCGAACGGCCCGATGCCGGTGAGATTCTCATTGACGGTCAATCGATGGCGGGAGTTCCGCCGAATCGCCGGCCGGTGAATCTTGTCTTTCAATCCTACGCGCTCTTTCCTCATATGTCGGTTGCGGAGAATGTGGCCTTCGGCCTCGAGATGCAGCGTGTGCCGCAGAGCGAGATCGTCGAGCGAGTCGGAGCCACGCTGGAACTGGTCCGTTTGAGCGAGAAGCGGGACCGTCTGCCGGGTCAGCTCTCAGGGGGCGAACAGCAGCGGGTGGCGCTCGCCCGGGCACTCGTCAATCGGCCTGCGGTCGTTCTGCTGGATGAGCCCCTGGCCGCGCTGGATCAGCAGCTCAGACAGCAAATGCAAACCGAGCTCAAAACCATCCAGGCGCACGTGGGGCTGACCTTTGTGTGTGTCACGCATCATCAGGAAGAGGCCTTGGCGTTGTCCGACCGGCTGGCGGTCATGCAGCAGGGACGGGTGATGCAAGTCGGGCGGCCGGAAGACCTCTATGAGCGTCCCGAGAATCTGTTCGTGGCGCGATTCGTCGGAGTGAGCAATGAGGTGTCCGGTACGTTGTCCGATATTCAAGCCGGGGAAGGGACCCTCATGCCGAGCGAGATTCCCCCTCCGCGGGGAATCCGCGTGTCGGTTCCTGCAGGCCTCAAGCCGGGCATGCAGGTCGTGCTGACGGTCAGGCCTGAGCGCATTCGTGTCACGCCGGGCCATGTTGCGGCTGCCGGGGCGAATTCTCTCTATGGCGTGGTCGAAACGATGCGTTACATCGGCAGTGAATGGCAGGGGGTTGTGCGGATCGGACCGTCGGTGCGCTGGACCATTCATGCCTCCAATGCCGCATCAGGCAGTCGCCCGGTGGCGGTCGGGGCGTCTGTCTCGCTGCACTGGAATTCAGCTGATGGAGTGGTGATCCCCCTGACATGAATTCGTGGCCATCGTCCGCAGAGCCTGCTGCCAGTCTTTCTTCCCGCTTTCGGGGTCGGCGACTGCTCGGTCCCGGTTTGCTGTGGACCACCGTCTTTTGTCTGCTTCCGATGGCCGTTGTGCTGGCGGTGAGTTTTGCCACGGGCGGCACTTACGGGGGCGTCGTGTGGGAGTTCAGCCTAGAGAACTATCGCGATCTCCTGCATCCTCTCTATGGGCGGATCTTCGGGCAATCGCTCTTGCTGGCCGGGATGACCACAGCGATTTGCCTCGCGCTGGGTTTCCCCCTGGCGTACTACATCGCCCGGCTGCCGCCGCGGCGACAGGCCTTGTGGCTGGTGCTCATCATGATTCCCTTTTGGACCAACTTCCTGGTGCGGACGTATGCCTGGATCTTTATTCTGCGGACCGAAGGGCTGCTGAATACCGTGCTCATGCAATGGCATCTGATCTCGACGCCGCTCGACCTGCTCTATTCCAATCAGGCGGTCCTTCTCGGCCTGGTCTATGGGTATCTGCCGTTTATGGTCTTGCCGCTCTACGCGGCCATTGAACGGATTGACCCGGCCTTGATCGAAGCGGCCTGGGATCTCTATGCGGACCGGTGGTCGCTGTTTCGTCGGGTGCTGTTTCCATTGGCGAAGCCCGGCATCATTGCCGGCGGTGTGCTGGTGTTTATCCCCTCGCTGGGCGCGTACTTGACGCCGGATCTGCTCGGCGGCGCGCGCAGCATGATGGTGGGAAATCTGATTCAGCATGAGTATTTGGTCGCGCGGGACTGGCCGCTGGGCTCGGCGTTGTCCATCCTGCTCATGCTCATTGTGATGGGCAACCTGCTGTGGTACTTCCACGCACAATCGCCGCAGGCCGGCCGGCGAGGCGAGCCATGAGCGGACAAGGGCTCTGGCTGCGGGGCATCAGCGGACTCGGCATGGCGTTCCTCTATCTGCCCATCATCGTGCTGGTGGTGTTCTCATTTAATGCGTCACGTTTGTCGGCGGTATGGCAGGGGTTCTCGTGGCACTGGTACGGGGTGCTGTGGCATGACGAAGCCCTATTGGCCGCTGCGATGAATTCGCTCTGGGTTGCGGGGTTGTCTACAGGTCTTGTGGTGCTCCTTGGCGTGCCGGCCGCGATGGGATTGGAGCGTCTGAGGGGGCGTGGCAGGCAGGCGTTGGATGCGATCTTTTTGCTGCCACTCGTGCTTCCTGAGGTGATGATGGGTGTGGCGCTGTTGCTCTTCTTCGTGATGATTCAATGGCCGCTGAGTCTTGCTACGGTTGTCATGGGGCATGCCTCGTTCAATCTGCCGGTGGTCATTGTGCTGGTGCGGGCCAGGCTGCAGAAGCTCGATCCGCGATTGGAAGAGGCAGCGAGCGATCTCGGCGCGTCGGCATGGCAGACATTTTACCGGGTGACTTGGCCGCTGGTGCGTCCGGCTGTGCTGGGGGCTGCGCTCCTGGCGTTCACGATTTCGCTCGACGACTTCATTGTGACGTTCTTCGTCGCCGGCCCCGGCGCCACCACCTTACCGCTCAAGGTATATTCCATGATTAAGTCGGGCCTCTCTCCGGAGATCAATGCTATGTCTTCCGTATTGGTCTTGTCCTCCATGGGATTGGTCGGCTTGTCCCTTTTGTACCAACGGCGGTAGCGTGGCCATGTCTGTCTCCAGGCATCTCGCCAAACTTCTTGGGTGGGCAGCAATTTCCCTCTTCATCATATGCAGCGGGTGCGACCGGGGGCGGGAGACCAATCAGCAGGGCGCCGCAGGCGCCAAGGCGCCGCTCCACTATTTCACCTGGTCGGACTATGTCAGCCCTGAATTGATTCATGAGTTTGAGCAGGCGCACGGCGCACGGGTTGTCGTCGATACCTTCAGCAGCAACGAAGAATTGCTGGCCAAGCTCCAGGGCGGGGCCTCCGGATACGACGTCACGGTTCCCTCTGATTTCATGGTGTCGATTATGGCTGCGCAAGGGATGCTGGCCGAGCTGGACGCTGCGGCATTGCCGAACTTGAAGGCGCTTGAGCCGCATCTCCAACATCCCGCTTTCGATCCGACACATCGCTATGCCGTGCCGTATCTCTGGGGTACGGTGGGAATCGGCTACGATTCGGCCGTGGTGACACCCCCGCCGGACAGTTGGGCCAGTCTGTGGGATGGCCGCTATCGCGGCAGAATCAGTATGTTGAACGATCAGCGGGAGGTCTTCGGGGCCGTCCTGCGTTCGATGGGACAATCGATGAATACCGCCGATCCGACGCTGATCGAAGCGGCCAAGCAAAAGCTGATCGCCCAGAAACTGCTGGTGAAAACCTATGCCAGTGAGCACTACGATCAACTGCTGGCTTCCGGGGATGTCGTGCTGGCGCAAGGGTGGGGAGGGCAGGTTGCGCGGGCGATGCGTGATCGCCCGTCGATTCGCTATGTGGTTCCCAAAGAAGGCGGGACGATCTGGGCCGATTGCCTAGTGGTGCTTCAGACATCACCGAACAAGGCGTTAGCCACGCAGTTCATCAATTTCTTAATCGATGCGCGCGTGGCGGCACGCACCTCTGAGCGATTGCTGTTTGCCGCGTCCAACCGGGAATCGCGCGCCTGGATCAGAAAAGACATTCTTGACAATCCAGCCGTGTATCCTCCGGCTGAGCTGATTCCACGGATGGAGTGGATGGCGGATGTGGGAAAGGCGATGCGGATCTATGATCGGGCTTGGACCGAGCTCAAAATGGAGTAGCCGGATCGCATTGCAAGTGCTGAACAAATCAGTATAATGTGCTTGTCTATCTTCTGCTTCAGCCTCTCCTTGCAACTCACCGACATGTGTGGGGACGTGCGCAGAAACAAATCGCCGCAATTGAATAAACTCGGGTTGATCGGGTTGCCGCTTGGCAGGATCCTCCTCCTGTGGTTCTGCGCGTTCGTCCTTCTGGTATCGGCAGGTTCGGTTGTGGCTGCTGCCGACAGCCCGGCAAAGCCTCTGAGTCCTATCACGCCAGTGCCGGCTCTTCGTCTCAGCCTTGATGAGACGGTGGCGCTCTTCCTCCGTCAGAATCTCGACCTGCTCATCGCCAAGTTCGGGATCGAATCGGCGAAGGGCCAGCAGATTACCGCCCGGTTGTTTCCTAACCCCGTCGCGTCGATCGGGACGTTGAGCGCGTTTACCCAGGGGAGGACGCCAGGTAACAGCGGAGCCGTCATCGGTCAGATTCAGCAATTGTTCGAGCTGGCCGGCAAGCGCGGGTATCGGATTGAAAGTGCGGCGTTCGGGACCCAGTCAACCGAAGCCGCCTTTGAGGATGCCGTGCGTCAGCTCACGTTCACGGTGAAAGATGCCTATAACCGCACGCAGTTAGCGCAGCGGCGCTTGGCGTTGGCTGAGGAAAATCGCGATCGGTTTTCGCGTATTCTTGATGTCAATACCATTCGCTTCAAGAAGGGCTATATCGCTGAAGTCGACCTGATCAGGATTCGTCTGCAATTCATCGATTTTCAATCGCAAGTCATCCAATCGGTTCAGGAAGGGGAGACGGCGCGGGCGGATCTTCGCCAGTTGCTTCGGGTGTCCCCGGCGACTCTCCTCGAGTTGACGTCGGAGTTCGACTACAAGCGCGTTGATCCGGACATCGGTCGACTCCGGACTGTAGCGTTGGATGCGCGACCGGATGTGCGCTCTAAACGGTTCATTATGTCTCAACGCGAAGCGGATCTTCGTTTGGCCAAGGCCTATCGGATTCCGGACGTCACGGTCGGTGCCGGTTATTCGATACAAGGACCGAAAGGGCCCGACAATCCCGGCCAGGTGGCGCTCAGCCTGGGGGTTCCGTTGCCTTTGTTCAATCGTAATCAGGGCGGTATCATTCAGGCAGAGGTGGCGGTGCAGACGGCTGAGGCCGACCTAAGTAAAACGCTGAACGAGGTTGAAAATGAGGTGGATGTGGCCTACAAGAATCTTCTCCAAAGCCGGCGTCTGGTGGAGGCGTTTCTCGGAGGGGTCTTGGAGGATGCCCGTTCAACCTTCACCATCGTCGAGCGGGCCTACGAGCGGGGCGGGGCGACGATTTTAGATTTGCTCGATGCGGCACGGACATCCAGAACGATTCAGCAGAACTATTTCGAGGCCCTCTTCAACTATCAACGTAATGTGATTCAACTCGAGAGTGCGGTGGGGCAGGAGATATCGTTATGAGCGCTCAGATGGTACCGCTGGCAATCGCGCTGGCGTTCCTTCTCATCTCGGGTTGTGGGAAATCCGACCAGCCCTCGCCGTCCGATTCAGTTGCCGCCCCGCTCGCGAAGACCGTTCCGGCTCCCACACCCCCGCAGCCGCGGATCGAAACGGCCGTGGTGGAGTTGAGTCCCTCACATCAGTCGCTGACCTTGTCGGGCAAGGTGGCCTACGGAGAAGATCGATATTCCAAGATTTCCTCCCCGTTACAGGGCCGGGTGGTCGAGGTGCGGGCGCATCTCGGGGATCGAGTGAAGGCCGGCGATGTGCTGCTGATCGTCGACAGCCCGGATATTGCCCAGGCCTATTCGGAGTACGTGAAAGAAGATTCCGAGCTCCAGTACGCCTCACGTGCGCAGGATCTGGCCAAGGATTTGTACGAGAACAAGGCGATGCCGCTCAAAGACCTGAAGCAGGCCGAGAATGAGCTGGTCAAAGCCCGGGCCGAGTTTCGCCGGGCGAAAGAGCGACTGCTGTCTCTGCGTGTCCCGCCTGATGAGCTGACCAAGCCGTTGGATAAACAGAAAATTACCTCCCGTTTTGAGATGAAGAGTCCGCTCACCGGGGTGGTGGTCGAACGGGCCGTGACTCCGGGGCAGTCGGTGGGAGGGGATCCCGCACAAGTCTTGTTTACGGTGGCGGATTTGGACATGCTCCAAGTACTCGCCGATTTATATGAGCGCGACCTGGCGCTTGTGAAGGAAGGGCAATTTGCCAAGGTGACGGTGGAAGCCTATCCCGGCGTCGATTTTCCTGCCACGCTGGCCGCCATCGGTGACGTGGTAGATCCGGCGACGCGCACCATAAAGGTTCGGGCCTGGGTGAATAACGATCCGCACAAGTTGAAGCCGGAGATGTTCGCTCGGCTCCATCTCGATGTCGGCGATGCCACGCCGTTTATTGCGGTTCCTCGTGAAGCGGTCCTGGAATCGGATGGGAAACAATTCGTGTATGTCGTAGAAGAGCCGAACCGCTATGTCAAACGCGAGGTCAAGGTGTCGAATATTTCGACGGATCAGGTTCGTGTGTTGGAAGGGCTGGCCCGAGGGCAGCGGATCGTGACCAAAGGGGCCGTTCTGATCAAGGGCCAGGAAGTCAAAGGGACTTAAGAAGATGCTGAAAAAGACCGCCAGCGTCGTTCTCGAGGCGCTCAACGGCTCGACGTACTGCAGAGAGTACGCCTCGCCTCTTCGCTGGCTGCGGCCTTGCTGGACAGCCTTTTTGAGCATCCTGAGGTGTCAGCCTGCTAACCGAGCGCAAATCCTTCCTGCTGTTGTCTCTCCTCGGCCGGTTAGCCGATGATTGCACGGCTGGTTGAGATTTCACTGGTGCAGCGCTTCCTGCTGTGCGCACTGGGTTGCATGATGCTGTTTGGAGGGCTCTACGCCTTCCACCTCCTCGACATCGTCGCCTACCCTGATCCGTCGCCGCCGATGGTGGAACTGATCACCCAGAATCCTGGTTGGTCGGCGGAAGAAATGGAGCGGCAAATCACGATTCCGATCGAAGTGGCCCTGACCGGCATGCCGGGTCTGACGGATATTCGCTCGCTGTCGATTTTTGGGCTCAGCGACATCAAGATCTATTTCGACTTCAACACCGATTTCTTTCGAGACCGGCAGGAGGTGCTCAATCGGCTGGGATCGGTGGACTTGCCGCAGGATGTGAAGCCTGAACTATCGCCGTGGTGGGCGATCGCCGAAATCTATCGCTATGAACTGACCAGCGACAAGGGCACCAGTCTCACCGACCTCAAGACGATTCAAGACTGGCAGGCGCGGAGAGAATTCAAGCGGGTGCCGGGTGTCATTGATGTCACGACTTTCGGCGGGACTACGAAGGAGTATCACGTCGATATCGATCCGGGAAAATTGATCAGTTACGGGGTCAGTCTCTCTCAAGTGATGACGGCGTTGACCAACAGCAATGCCAACGTCGGCGGGAACTATCTGACGATTGGAGCGCAGAGTTACAACATTCGCGGCCTGGGTCTGATCAATGATATTCAGGATATCGAGAACGTCATGGTCGCGGAGAAGGATGGCACGCCCATTTTCGTGAAAACGCTCGGAGTGGTAGCCGTTGGCCATCGGGTGCGACTGGGGAAAGTAGGGATCGATGATCGCGATGATGTAGTCGAGGGAGTCGTCCTCCTCCAGCGCGGGTATAAAGCGCTTTCCGTGCTCGATCAGGTTCGTGCAAAGGTACGCGATCTCAATGGCTGGAAACTGCCGGAAGGGATCAAAATCAAGACCTTCTATGACCGGACGACGCTGATCCATACTACCGTGGAAACGGTGCTGGATATCCTGATCAGCGGCATGGTACTGGTCTTTATCATTCTGGTGGTGTTCCTCGGACATTTCCGTGCCGCCCTGATCGTGGCGCTCACGATCCCGATGTCCCTCCTGTTCACCTTCACGATGATGATCTTGATCGGCCAGTCGGCCAATTTGATCTCCCTCGGCTCGATCGATTTCGGGATTATCGTCGATGCCACATTGATTATGGTCGAAAGCATCTTCTTCCATCTGGCGCATTCGAAAACCCCCGGCCTCACGGTCCATCAGCAGATTGTCCGTGCGGCCAGACAAGTCGGTCAGCCGATTTTCTACTCTACGGCGATTATCGTGGTGGCCTTCATTCCCCTCTTTACGATGACCGGCGTGCCGGGAAAGATCTTCGCGCCGATGTCGATCACCTATGGGTTCGCCTTGCTGGGTGCGTTGCTCATGGCGTTTACTCTGGCTCCTGTACTATGTTCCTTCCTCCTCAAAGGAAAGATTAGCGAGGAGGATACGATCGTGGTTCGCGGGATCCGGTGTGCGTATGTCGGAACGTTGGACTGGGCGCTCAATCATCGGGTCACGGTGCTGGGGTTCGCCGGCGGGGCCGTGCTTGTTACGATGGTCGCACTTCGATTCTTGGGCGGGGAATTCATGCCGGCGCTGGAGGAAGGTAATCTTTGGGTGCGCGCGACGATGCCCGTGGATATTTCTTTCGATCAGGCGGCGCGGCTGACGAGCGACATTCGCCGTATGTTCCGGGATTCTCCGGAAGTGTCCACGATCGTCTCGCAGCTCGGCCGGCCGGATGACGGCACTGATCCCACAAGTTTCTTCAATGCGGAGTTTCTTGCGAATCTGCAGCCCCAGTCCGAGTGGAGGCCTGGTTTGAGCAAGGACGGACTGATCGAGGAAATCGAGGGGCGGCTCAAAGATATCCCCGGCGTGATTTTCAACTTTTCGCAGGTGATTCAGGATAATGTCGAAGAAGCCATGTCCGGCGTCAAAGGGGAAAACTCGATCAAGTTGTTCGGGACGGACCTCAAAACCATGGAAGAGAAGGCCGGCGAGATCGAGCGCGTCATGCAGGGTGTGCCGGGGGTCAAGGATCTCGGGATTTTTCGCTTAATCGGCCAGCCGAATCTGCTGATTCAAGTCGATCGTGAAGCCAGCGCGCGCTATGGTTTGCAGGTGGCGGACGTGAACGCCGTGGTGCAGGCGGCCGTCGGCGGCCAGGCGGTGACGCAGGTCTATGAAGGCGAACGGCGATTTGATCTCGTCGTGCGGTTCCTGCCGGTGTTCCGCCAGGATGTGGAGGCCATTGGGAATATTCTGGTGAACACTCCGGATGGGGCGAGAGTCCCGCTGAAGCAGGTGGCCAGTATCACGACGCAAACCGGCGCCTTTATCATCTATCGGGAGAACAATGAGCGCTATATCCCGATCAAGTTCAGTGTTCGAGATCGCGATCTTCAGAGCACCGTTGAGGAAGCGCAAACCAAGATGGTCACATCGGTCGTTCTTCCTGACCGGTATCGGATGGAATGGGCGGGCCAGTACGATCAGCTCAAGGATGAGCAGAAGCGGCTCGCCAAAGTCGTGCCGATCAGTTTGGTCATCATCCTGTTCCTTCTCTACACCACGTTCGATTCTCTCAAAAATGCGCTATTGGTGCTGGCGACGGTTCCCTTCGCGCTGGTCGGAGGGGTTTTGGCCTTGGTGCTGTCGAACACCCATTTCAGTATTTCAGCTGCGGTCGGAGTGATTTCCACTCTAGGTGTGGCGATTCTTGGCGGCGTGTTGTTGATATCCCGGATCGAAGAATTCAGGAAGGCAGGGTTGACTCTACGTGACGCGGTCCGTAAGGGTGCCGATGTGCAGATGCGGCCGATCCTCATGGCGACGTTGGGAGCGGCCATCGGATTGTTGCCAGCGGCGCTGGCGACGGGTATCGGATCGCAAGCGCAAAAGCCGCTTGCCCGGGTGGTGGTCGGCGGAATGTTGACGGCGGCCTTTTTGATTTTGGTCGTGTTACCGGTATTGTATGAGTTAGCCCATCGAGGGGATTCTATGGGCGAGGAAGAGTAATCACCATGGCAAGGCGGGAGGATCGTGACGATGTGTAGACGTATTGTGACAGTGGTTGGTGTGTGTGCGCTGGCCATTAGCGCCGGGTGGTCGGCGGATCTCTGGGCCGGTGAGAAGAATCCTGTCGTGCTCGTGCAAATTCCCTATGAAGCGCCGCCGAAGCAGCAGGATGTGCCGGATATGTCGGTGCCGCCCAATACGAGTCCGCTCACCCCGGAGGAAATGACACGGGCTGAAGCGCTGCTTCCCTTGCTGGAAGGAAAACAGGAGTTTTGGGCCATGGGGGAGTTCGTGCATTTAGGAGAGCCGTCTGTTCCGGCGCTGGTCAAAGGCCTGACGCTGCCGAGCCCCCGAATTCGCTACAATACGATCGAGACGCTGTCGATGATGAAAGGGGTGTCCGGTGTGCCGGCGCTGCTTCAGACAGCCAAAGATCCGAACGAACTCCCGCGCGTCCGCGAACATGCCCTACGTGTGGCGATTCGACTCGATGCGGCAAAAACGCCTGAGGCGATTGAGGTGATGTCGAAGGATCAGAATCCTTCGGTGCGGAAGGCCGCGGCGTTTGAATCGCGGTATGTCAGGCTCAAAGCGGTAATCCCTACGCTGATCCCCATGATCACGGACGACGAACGGTTCGTGGCGATGTCGGCGTTGCATTCCCTCTGGATTGTGACCCGTCATGAAACCGAGTTTCACGATTGGGATGCGTCGACGAAGCAGGACCGGCAGGCCTGGGTGAGCGAGTGGGTGGAGTGGTGGGCTTCGAACAAGGATGCTTTCGAGATCCCTGAGCCACGCCGTTCCGGGAAGAGTTCCTGATCGCCACGTCCCGGGACAGGGAGGTTGCACGCCAAAACCGGCCTGTGTTACCTATACAGAATCGCGCGATGTCAGATTGGTAAAGAGCGAGTGTCATTTGTATGGCGATTCTAAAAATAGCGAAACTTGGTAATCCGATTCTGCGTCGACAGGCGGATCCCATTGGGCCACGCCAGATCAAATCGATCGACATTCAACGCCTGATCGACGACATGCTGGAGACGATGTACGACGAGCCCGGGATCGGGTTGGCCGCTCCGCAAGTGTCCCGATCGGTGCAGTTAGTGGTCATGGCTTGCGAGGGCGACTTTCCCGAAACCGTGCTGGTCAATCCGTCGATCGCGTTCTACGGACCCCAGCAAGTAGAAAATTGGGAAGGCTGCCTGAGTGTGGATGGCTTGCGGGGAAAGGTCACTCGTCCTTCCTTGATTCGTGTCAAGGCTCTTGATCGACAAGGCAAGGCGTTGGATTTCGAGGCCACCGGCTTGTTTGCCGTGTGTATTCAGCATGAGATGGATCATTTGATCGGGAAATTGTTCCTCGATCGGATGACAGACATGTCGACGCTGACGCAATTGGCCGAATTCGACCAGTATTGGAAGAAAGATCCCGCCGCCGTCATCTGACGAGTCGGGATGTAACCTGCCCCTGTGAAAACCCTGCTTCGCGTGCTTCAATACCTCCGGCCCTATCGCCTTATGGTGCTGGGGACCTTCCTGTTTGCCGGCCTGACGACAGCATTCGAACTCGTTCCCCCGTGGCTCATCAAGATTCTGATCGACGATGTCATTCAGGCCAACCG
>CAZXNN010000078.1:0-11346 GCA_964641915.1 uncultured Nitrospira sp.
GGCCTCGGGTGGCCACGTGAGCGATTTGGATGTTGACAGCGACGATGCCTATAGTCTGCTCATGGAGACTCAGCGGTGCCCATTAATCACGGTCCATATGAATTACCTTGATCGCGTACCACGCCGGGAAATCAGCGTGCATACGAATCGGCATTCAATTCAAGTCGATTTGATCAAGAACATGATCCTGGTTGATGGGGACCAGGAAATAATCAGTGTTGCACAAGATGATACCTACCGCGCAGAGCATCACGCTATGTTAACGGGCGATGCGAAGGAGCTCTGCACGTTGGAGGAGGGGTTGGAAACAGTTATGACCATTGAAGCGGCAGAGCGGGCCGCCGCCTCTCACGTTTGGATCACCCGATGAGGCGACTCTGCACGATCTGTGCTCGGGGAGGGTCCAAGGGTGTTAAGAATAAAAACATTCGAAATCTGATGGGGAAGCCTCTGATTGCGTATACGCTCGAGCAGGCGCAGGCCAGTCAGTTATTTGAGATGATTGCGGTCAGTAGTGATTCTCCGGAGATTCTCGATCTGAGTCGACGGTATGGGGCAGACCTTCTCGTCGAACGACCAGCGGAGTTAGCGACGGACACGGCCGCGAAACTACCGGTGATTCGACATTGCGTGGAGGAGGCGGAGCGGATTGCCGGGAAGACGTTTGATTGCATCGTTGATCTCGATGTGACCTCCCCGCTGCGATTCGTAGAGGACATACAAGGAGCCGTCGCTCTTTTAGAGAAAGCACAAGTTGCCAATGTCATCACGGGGGTTTCGGCTCACCGGTCGCCGTACTTTAACCTGGTTGAGCTGGGGAATGACGGCGTCGTGAGACTTTCGAAGTCTCTGGAAAAACCCATTGTGCGCCGCCAGGATTCTCCGCAGTGTTTCGATATGAATGCCTCGATTTATGTGTGGCAGCGGGCGGCGTTGTTTGAATCTCCAGGGATCTTCAATGCTGACACCCGCCTCTTTGTGATGCCGAAGGAGCGATCGATCGACATTGACGATGAACTGGATTTCGAGTTCGTCGAATTCTTAATGCGGAAGCGATGTGCCCCATGAGCGGATTGTCGTATCGAAAGCTGTATGCCTTAGAGGGAAAGGTTGCGGTTGTGACCGGCGGGGCCGGCATTCTTGGCCAGCACTTCTGTTCGGGGCTGGCGGAGTCTGGCGCCAGGGTTGCGATTGTCGATGTGCTTGAGGCCAAGGCCAAGGCATTAGCCGGAGAGCTGGCTGACCGGTACAAGGCCGACGTGATCGGCATCGGGTGTGATGTGTCGAGTCCGGCATCAGTGCGCGAGATGGTTCGGGGTGTGGTCGCAGAATTTGGAGAGCTCAATGTGCTCCACAATAATGCGGCGGCAAAGTCCGACGATCTGGATGCGTTCTTCGCACCCTTTGAAGAATACAGTCTCGACCAGTGGCGGAAGATCATGGCGGTCAATCTGGACGGGATGTTTCTGGTTGCGCAGGCTGTGGGGAAGCAAATGGTGGCGCAGGGGAAAGGCGGCAGTGTGATCCAGACGGCGTCCATCTACGGCCTGATGGCACCCGACCACCGGATTTACGAAGGGTCGTCGTACCGCGGGCGTGCCATCAATACGCCGGCAGTGTACAGCGCGTCCAAAGCCGCTGTAATCGGGTTAACCAAATATCTCGCCACGTACTGGGCCGATAAGGGGATTCGGGTGAACACGCTGACTCCGGGGGGCACGGAAAGCGGGCAGAACGAGGAATTCAATCGTCGCTACTCGGCCCGTGTTCCGATGAACCGGATGGCGGCTGCGCACGAGATGGTCGGCGCACTACTGTACCTTGCCTCGGATGCGTCAAGTTATGTGACGGGCCAAAACATCATTGTAGATGGTGGTTTGAGTGCATGGTAGTTCAATATAGCTATTTATTTTGTCGTAAGAGAAAGCGTCGTGACCAATGAGCGGAGAGAATCTGCTGCCTTACCCGCATCGCCGTCCATTCGATATTGAGCCATTCCGCAAAGACAGCGGTTTAGGCGAGCCGCGCTATGGCCTTCCGGCAAACATCGCTTTCTGTAAGAGATGTGTCATTTCAAATCAAAGGCCGAACTCCGCTGTTGAATACGTTCATACAAAGGATAGCAAGAAGAAGACCATCCACTTCGACGAGCATGGCGTATGCGATGCCTGTCGGGTTGCTGAACACAAGAAAGAGATCAATTGGCCCGAACGGGAGGATCAATTAAAAGCCCTGTGTGATCGCCACCGAAGCAAGAGCGGATCGTATGATTGCATTGTGCCGGGGTCAGGCGGGAAAGACAGTTTCTACGCGGCGCACCTCTTGAAATATAAGTATGGCATGCACCCGTTAACGGTGACGTGGGCGCCGCATGTCTATACCGATTGGGGATGGAAGAATTTCCAGAGTTGGATTCACGCTGGATTCGACAATCTCTTGTCCACTCCCAACGGGCGGGTGCATCGCCTGCTAACCAGGCTGGCGGTGGAGAATTTATTCCATCCCTTTCAGGCTTTCATGTTCGGGCAAAAGGCCTTGGCGCCGAAGATGGCGATTCTGCATAAGATCCCGCTGGTGTTTTATGGAGAAAATGAAGCGGAGTATGGCAATCCGATTGCCGATTCGAGCGTTGCCAAACGAGATTGGTCATATTTTACGGCCCAGGATCGGTCTCAAATCTATCTTGGGGGCACCTCGATTGCAGCTCTCCAAGAGCACTTCGGGGTGGATACGCATGAGTTGCAACCCTATCTGCCTCCCGATCCAGGGCAGATCCAGGAGCAGAAAATCGAAGTGCACTATCTCGGGTACTATCTGAAATGGCATCCGCAGGCGTGTTACTACTACGCGGTCGAGCAGGGTGGTTTTCAGGCTTCCCCGGAACGGACACCGGGAACGTATAGCAAATATAACAGCATCGACGACCGCATCGATGACTTTCACTACTACACCACCTATGTGAAGTTCGGGATCGGTCGAGCCACCTATGATGCTGCGCAAGAGATCCGGTCGGGTGACATTAATCGGGAGGAGGGAGTCGCGCTTGTCAGGCGGTTCGATGGCGAATTCCCTGAGCGGTTTGCCGATGAGATCTTCCGCTACTTGAGTATCCCTTCGAAAGAGTTTCCCGAGGCGTCAAAGATGTTTGAACAGCCGGATATGGATCGCACCTATTTTATGCATCTCGCCGATACGTTTCGTTCGCCGCATCTGTGGAAGCATGAAAACGGCGAATGGAAACTGCGACAGACGGCCTGGCATCGGTAAGACGAACGATGTCTCCTATCCGTCTGATTGCTCGCCTCGATATCAAGGGGCCGAATCTTATCAAAGGGGTCCATCTCGAAGGACTTCGTGTTGTCGGCGACCCGCGGGAGTTTGCCCGCCGCTATTATGAAGCCGGTGTTGATGAACTCATTTATATGGATGTTGTCGCGAGTCTGTATGGCCGGAACAGTCTGCACGAGATTGTTCGCCGTACTGCGCACGACGTATTTGTTCCTTTGACTGTCGGCGGTGGCTTGCGGTCGGTGGACGATGTGAAGGAGATTTTACGGGCGGGTGCGGACAAAGTGGCGATCAATACCGCAGCCGTGGCTCGGCCGGAATTGATTACTGACGTCTCGCATCGCTTCGGGTCGCAAGCGATGGTGTTGTCGATTGAAGCGAAACAAGTGGCGGTCAGTAAGTGGGAAGCCTATACGGATAATGGGCGTGAGCGAACAGGCTTGGATGTGCTTGAGTGGGTGCGGCGCGGAGTTGAGTTAGGCGCCGGCGAAGTACTGGTGACTTCGGTGGATCGGGAGGGCACTCGTAAGGGGTTTGATCTGGACCTCATCCGCCGGGTCAGTCAAGCGGTCTCGGTTCCGGTAATTGCGAGCGGTGGTATGGGCTCATTAGAGGATCTGGTCGCTGCCGTTTATGAAGGCTGTGCTGATGCGGTGGCCATGGCGGATGTGCTTCACTATCAGCGCATGACTCTCGGTGAAATCCGGCAGGCTGCTTTAGCCGCCGGACTTCCGGTGCGAAAGATTGAGCCATGAGTTCCAAGGTTACGTTGATGGATTATGGTATGTGCAACCTGCTGAGTGTGGCTCGTGCCTTTGAGCATTGCGGTGCTGATGTCGAGATGACGGAAGATCCCGGCGTGGCCGTGAGGGCTGAGAAATTGGTTGTGCCGGGCGTCGGGGCCTTCCGGGACAGTATTGATGAGGTAGAAAAGAGGGGTTTGGGGGATGCGATCAGGCGTTTTGTTGACGCCGGGCGGCCGCTTCTCGGCATTTGTGTGGGGATGCAGATGTTGTTTGAGACGAGTGAGGAGTTTGGCGATCACCCGGGATTGGGAGTATTTGCTGGACGTGTCGCGGCCATTCCGAGAGTTAACACCGACGGAGTTCTGCAAAGAGTACCGCATATCGGCTGGAACCATCTTATGATGCCTGAAACCGGGCGAAGCTGGCTGGGAAGCATTCTTGACGGATTTGAAGGGGCGCATCCGGCGTTCTACTTTGTGCATTCTTATTCCGCGGTGCCAGTAGACCCTGCTGTCCGCCTTGCGGATGTTTTCTATGGGGGACATCGGATTTGTGCTGCCGTCCAGAGAGGGAATGTCATGGCAACCCAGTTCCATCCGGAGCGTAGCGGGGAGTTGGGGCTGAGCTTAGTGCGCCAATTCATTTCACTGTAGTCTGACGCCTGATCAAATGCTCCGGTGATCAGGGCAGATAGAGGCCGGGATAATGCCCCTTAGTGAATCAAAGTCGTGCGTGACGGAGGTCAGATTGAAATGCCTATCTGGCGCGGCGTATTTTCGTGAACAAACAGCGGTGATTCATGTGTCAAACTCCCGAATAAAAATGTGGGGGGGCCATGTCCGATATTTTTCGAATTGACAGCCATAAACTCATTTTCCATCCTGGCCGGGTGGCGCAATTTCTTGAGGCGGGGGACGAGTGGGAAAAAGCCAAGAGTGTGTATCCCATCTATGTCGAGATGTCCCCGGTCGGAGCCTGTAATCACCGGTGTACCTTTTGCGCGGTCGATTACATCGGGTACCAAAGCCGAATGCTGGATGCCGATATGCTGGCTGAGCGCTTGCCTGAGATGGGCCGGCTTGGGGTCAAGAGCATCATGTACGCGGGCGAGGGCGAGCCGCTTTTGCACAAGAAGATCAATGAAATTGTAAAGTCCACAAAAGACGCAGGGATCGATGTGGCGTTTACCACCAACGCCACGGTGTTTAACGATTCTTTCATTGAGGAATCGCTGCCGAGGACATCGTGGATCAAGGTGTCGCTCAATGCCGGGGTCGCGGCCACCTATGCGAACATTCATCAAACTCATGAGCGTGATTTCGATCGTGTGATCACCAACCTCAAGCGCGCCATAAAATCTCGGGAAGAGCGAGGACTGAACTGCAATATCGGAGTTCAGTCTTTGTTGCTCCCGGAGAATGCGGGAGAGATGGAAACATTGGCTCGTATATGCAGGGACGATATCGGCTTGGACTACTTGGTGGTCAAGCCGTATTCTCAGCATTTGTATAGCGAAACGCATCTCTATGAGAATGTCGATTATAGCGCGTATCTGACTATGGCCGAGTCGCTGGCTAAGCTGAACACGGACAAGTTTCACGTCGTGTTCCGTGAGAAGACCATGAAGAAATATATGGAAGATGAGGGGGAGCGCTATAAGAAATGCAACGCCACTCCGTTCTTCTGGGCCTACGTCATGGCTGACGGCGCGGTGTACGGGTGTAGTGCGTACCTCTTGGACAAACGATTTGAGTATGGCAATTTAAACGAGAAGTCTTTTCAGGACATCTGGGAAGGCATCAGCCGGCAGGCCAACTTTCATTTCGTGAGAAACGATTTGAACATCCATGAATGCAGAAAAAATTGCAGAATGGATGAAGTGAACCGCTACCTTTTTCAGATGCGCGAAGGTCTTGTTGACCATGTCAATTTCATCTAACGCAGCCGTAGACTTTATATGAAAACTCTTGTCACGGGCGGTGCCGGATTCATCGGAAGCCATTTGTCGGAATTGCTGATCGCGAAGGGGCATGAGGTTCTCGCCGTCGATAACTTGAGCTCAGGCCGACTCGAAAATTTGAAGAGGGTCGTCAGTCATCCTCGATTCAAATTTGCGCAGGTTGATATTCGCGATCCGTCGGCGCTCCAGCCGTTATTTGAAGGGGTCGATTGGGTGTTTCATCTTGCGGGCCTGGCCGATATCGTTCCGTCGATTGAAATGCCTGCCCAATATTACAGCACGAATGTGTCCGGTACGTTTAATGTTCTCGAGTGCGCCCGCAGCTGCGGCGTAAAGCGGTTTCTGTATGCTGCGTCGTCATCGAGTTATGGCATCCCCGCACTGTACCCGACTCCGGAGTCCTCCCCGATTCAGCCGCACTATCCTTATGCGCTGACGAAATACATGGGAGAGGAACTCGTCCTCCACTGGGCGAAGGTCTACAAGTTTCCCACTGTCTCATTGAGACTGTTCAACGTATTCGGAACCCGTTCGCGCACGACCGGGGCCTATGGGGCGGTCTTCGGAGTGTTTCTGGCACAAAAGCTGAACGGTCGTCCATTTACCGTGGTTGGCGATGGCACTCAGACAAGAGACTTTACCTATGTGACAGATGTGGCCGAGGCTTTTCTGTGCGCGGCGCAATCGAGTGTGTCCGGTGAAGCGATGAATGTAGGGAGCGGAAATCATTACAGCGTGAACCGGCTGGTCGAGTTGCTGGGAGGCGCTGTTGAATTCATTCCGAAGCGGCCGGGAGAGCCTGATTGCACCTATGCCGACGTAGAGAAAATTAAGAGGCTGCTTGGCTGGATGCCCCGTGTCTCGTTTGAGGAGGGAGTGCGATTGATGCTGGAGAGAATTGCTGACTGGAAAGACGCCCCGGTGTGGAATCCCTCTACCATCGATCGGGCCACCGCAACCTGGTTCCATTTTCTGGGAGATGCGAAGCCGTGATACCTGCTACGAAGAATCTTTCCCTGGACTTCTGTGTGGCTGAATTCGGCGCATTGCTTGGCCGCTCAGAAATCACCGGAAAGAACGGGGCCGCGTTAGGGATAGAGCCGGGGATGGCGGCTGCTATGCAACTGCTTGGACAAGCGCGAAAAGGCAAGCATAGCGTGTATGTGATCGGCAACGGAGGAAGTGCCTCTATCGCAAGTCATACGGTCAACGATTTCGTCAATGTCGCGAAGTTGCGGGCCTATACTCTGCACGACTCCTCGCTCCTGACATGCATGGCCAACGATTACGGATATGAGAATGCCTTTGCTCGAATACTCGCGGAAGTCGCAAGTCCAAAAGATGTGCTCGTTGCGGTGAGCAGCTCGGGGAATTCGAAGAATATCCGCAATGCCGCTGTGCAGGCGGCGACCGGTGGAATGTTCGTCGTCACGCTCAGCGGATTTGCGCCCGATAATCCGTTGCGATCGCTCGGAGATATCAATGTGTGGCTGGATTCACGAAGTTACGGCCAGGTGGAGATCGGACACCAGTTTATTTTGCACAATCTGGCGGACCGGTTCGGGGCCAGTGGCGGAGAGCCGGTGAGGCCATGACGACTCACAAGATCATCAGCGTCAGAGAACTCGCGGAGCGCTCGAGGCGGTTACGCGCGGAAGGGAAGCGCGTGGTTCTCTGTCACGGCACCTTTGATCTGATGCACACGGGGCACATTCGATACCTGCAACGAGCGAAGCAGGAAGGCGACGTGTTGTTCGTGACGGTGACCGGTGATGCGTTTGTCAATAAGGGCCCCGGGCGCCCTGTGTTCAGTGAGCATTTGCGCGCGGAAAATCTTGCCGCATTGGCCTGTGTGGATGGTGTGGCGATTAATCATGCGGTAGCGGCGGTCGAAGCATTACACGACATTCGACCGAACATTTATGCGAAAGGAAGCGACTATCGTTCGCACGGCGATGATGTCACTGGAAACATTGCGCGAGAGCAGGAGGCGGTCGAAGCCCACGGCGGCCATATTTTTTATACCGATGAAATCACTTTTAGCTCGAGTAGCCTGCTGAATGAGCATTTCAACGTATTCCCTCCTGAGACAAAGGAATTTCTGCAGGGGTTTCGTTCGCGCTGGTCGGATAAAGACCTCCACCGTCAGATCGCATCTCTTTCCGACCTGAAGGTGTTGGTCGTCGGGGATGCGATCATCGATCAGTATCACTATACGGTGCCGCTCGGGCAAACCGGCAAGGGGAATGTATTTGCCGTGCGGTACGATTCCGAAGAGCAGTTTGCCGGCGGTGCGATTGCGGTCGCGAACCATGTGGCGGGCTTCGCGAATTCCGTGACTCTGGTCACTGGCTTGGGTGCCGTTGATAGCCATGAGCAGTTTGTTCGTGACAAATTGCAGAAGAATGTGACTCCGGAGTTTTTCTACTTTGAGGATGCGCCCACGGTCACGAAACGGCGCTTCGTCGATGCGGATTTGGCCAAACTCTTTGAGGTGTATTTTTTCAGAGAAGACCCCCTGTTAAAGGAAGCCGAGGGCAGTGTGTGTGAGTGGCTTCAGGCCCATGTCAGTTCGTACGATGTGGTAGTCGTGCCGGATTTTGGCAACGGGTTCATTACGCCGCCGATGATCGAGGTCCTTGTTAAGAAGGCAAAGTTTCTGGCTGTGAATACCCAGATTAATAGCGGCAATCGCGGGTACCATGTGATTCACCGCTATCCTCGGGCTGATTTTGTGTCTCTGAATGAGCCGGAGTTACGTATGGCGGCTCACAACCGGCATGACCCTCTTGAAGTTATCGCGAAACAGGTAGGGGAAAAGACTCAGGTCAAGCAGCTGGCCGTCACACGGGGAACCAAAGGCGTCATGATGTTTGATCGGGTGAGCAAGGTATTTTACAAGGTCCCGGCCTTATCAACCAGAGTCGTCGACCGTATCGGTGCGGGAGATGCCTTCTTGTCATTGGCGGGGCTCTGTGCAGCCAAAGGATTGGATGCGGAAGTGGCGGCGTTTGTTGGCAGCGTTGCCGCTGCGATGGACGTCCAGATTGTGTGCAATAGAGAGCCGGTTGATCCGGTGGCGTTGAATAAGTATGCGGCGACTTTGTTGAAATAGCACAGGACTGGCGATGAAAAAAACTGATCAAACAGCATTGTTTCGCTCGATGTTGAGAATCAGGCGGATCGAAGAAGCCCTGGCCGATCGGTACGCTGAACAGGAAATGCGCTGTCCAATGCACTTGTGTATCGGGCAGGAGGCGATCGCCGTAGGCGTCTGTGCCGCTCTTTCGTCTCACGACGTCGTATTCGGCAATCATCGGGCGCATGGGCATTACCTTGCCAGAGGCGGCAACTTGAACGCCATGATCGCCGAGCTGTACGGGCGGGTGACGGGTTGCTGCGGCGGACGGGGCGGTTCGATGCATTTGATCGACTTAGGGGTCGGGTTTATGGGGGCGACGCCGATTGTCGGAGGCACGGTTCCGTTAGCCGTCGGGTCCGCGTGGGCGGCCGCGCTCATGGGAGAGCCGCGGGTCAGCGTGGTGTTTTTTGGCGACGGGTGTTTTGAAGAAGGTGTCGTACACGAATCGCTCAACTTTGCCGCGTTGCACAAGCTTCCGGTCGTGTTTGTTTGCGAGAACAACGAATTTTCCGTCTACACGCGTTTGACCGAAAGGCAGCCGGATCGGCCGATTTATCGAGTCGCTGAGGCGCACGGGGTGGCGGCGTACGCGGGTGACGGCAATGATGTTGAGACAGTGCTGTCTTTCGCACAAGCTGCGGTCGCCAGGGCGCGGCAGGGGGAGGGGCCGCAGTTTATCGAATTGAAAACCTATCGTTGGCGGGAACATTGCGGTCCCAGTTTTGACGACGACCTCAACTATAGATCCAAACCGGAAATCGAGGATGGGTTGAAAGATTGCCCGATCGAGAAGCTCTTAACAAGGTTGAAGCAGGGGAACGTCATCGCTTCTTCAGAGGTCAGCCGTTTCGAAGCGGAGATCCGCGAAGAAATCAAGGAGGCCTTCCAGTTCGCCCTTGCCAGTGCGACGCCATCACCCAAAGCGGCAGAGGAACGGCTCTATGCTTGATTCGGCAGAGCGGGATATCACCTTCGCGCAGGCGATTCGTGAAGGCATCGATCAGGCGATGGAACGGGATTCCCGGGTCATTGTGATAGGAGAGGGCGTCCCCGATCCCAAGGCCATCTTCAACACCACGGCCAAATTGCAGGGGAAGCATGGCGCGCGTCGCGTTTTTGATATGCCGTTGTCGGAAAACGGAGTCACTGGCGTCTGCATCGGTGCCGCCTTGTCGGGCATGCGTCCCGTCATGATCCACCAGCGGATCGACTTTGCCTTGCTGGCGATGGACCAGTTGGTGAATAACGCGGCAAAGTGGCATTACATGTTCGATGGGAAAGCCTCAGTGCCGATGGTCGTGCGCCTGATCGTGGGACGCGGTTGGGGGCAGGGGCCTCAGCACTCGCAGAGTCTTCAGGCGATGTTTGCCCAGGTGCCCGGCTTGAAGGTGGTTATGCCCACAACGGCCTATGATGCCAAGGGGCTGCTGATTGCCGCAATAGAAGATAACAACCCGGTTGTGTTTATTGAACATCGGTGGCTGCACCAAATTAAAGACCATGTTCCGGAAGCCTACTATCGGGTCCCGATCGGCAGTGCAAAGCTCTTGCACGAGGGCGATGCCGTGACGGTCGCGGCATTTTCTTATATGGCGGTTGAGGCTTTGATTGCGGCGAAGGCGTTGATGTCAACGATGGGTATCGGCATCGATGTTCTGGACATGCGCAGCGTGCGACCGCTCGATCTGGAGAGTGTCATACGTTCCGTTCAGAAAACCGGTCGATTGGTTGTCGCGGACACAGGGTTTCGAACGGGCAGCATCGCCGGAGAAGTCATCAGCCAGGTTGTCGAGCAAGCGTTTGGTGCGCTCAAGGCGCAACCGGTGCGCGTCGCATCACCCGATCACCCGGTGCCCAGCTCTCCTTTCATGGCGGAGGAGTATTATCCTTGGGCTCAAACAATTGCCGATCACGTGCTTGATCTACTCCAAGCCGACATGAGCACTTCTCTGTATCAAGAATTATGCGGTCGGATGGTCAGGAAGGGGCCGCACGACACGCCGAATCTTGGATTCACCGGGCCGTTTTAATGGATTCCCTCAAGGTTGTAACCGGGGCTATAGGATAGAGAGGTATGGCTGGCACGATTCAGTATGCGAATGCAGATACGCCCGTACCGGGGCCTGCCTGGAGCCGGCTGCGTGATGACGAGCGGCTACAGTTAGTGAAGAGCACTGTGGGCGGGAAGTTGGGTCCCGCGGGCGATATCT
>CAZXNN010000079.1:0-11329 GCA_964641915.1 uncultured Nitrospira sp.
CAATCGCCAGGAATGCGATAAGTATTTTCCTCAGGCATGAAGCATTCAAGGACATATCGCCCCCGTACCATATACAAACGGTTGGTGTAATCGTCCTGGCAGAAAACGGGGTTGCTGCACTGTAGTACCGCAGGCTGATCGGCCGGCAAACCGAAGACCGATACCACGTTAGGCAAGACATACTCATCAAGACACACTCTTATGGAGACCTGATCGTGAAAAAAGCCCTGATCACCGGTATTACCGGACAAGATGGATCCTATCTCGCCGAGTTTCTCCTGGCCAAGGGATACGAAGTCTACGGCATCATTCGCCGATCCAGCTCGTTCAACACCGGACGGATCGATCCCATCTATGAAGACCCGCACGTGCCCAACGCCCGACTGAAACTGGTCTACGGGGATTTGAACGATGCGAGTTCCCTCAACCACATCATCCGCACCATCCAGCCCGATGAGATCTACAATCTCGGGGCGCAGAGCCATGTTCGCGTCAGCTTCGATATCCCCGAATATACCGGTGAGATTACCGGCCTGGGCGCCATTCGCCTCCTGGAAGCCATTCGTGAGTCAGGACTGACGCCGAAGTTCTACCAGGCCTCATCGAGCGAAATGTACGGCAAGGTGCTGGAAGTGCCACAACGGGAAACCACTCCATTTTATCCCCGCAGCCCCTACGGGGCGGCCAAGGTCTATGCCTACTGGATCACCGTGAACTACCGGGAAGCCTACAACCTGTTTGCCTGCAACGGCATCCTGTTCAATCATGAATCGCCGCGTCGAGGCGAAACGTTCGTGACCCGCAAGATCACCCAGGCTGCCGCACGCATCAAGCTGGGCATCCAGAAGGATTTGTTTCTGGGTAATCTCGACGCCAAGCGCGATTGGGGCTTCGCCGGCGACTATATCGAAGCGATGTGGATGATGCTGCAGGCCGACAAGCCGGACGACTATGTCGTGGCGACAGGGGAGACCCACACCGTGAAGGAATTCCTCGAACTCACCTTCGACCGGCTCAAGCTCGACTGGAAACAGTACGTGAAGATCGATGCCAAGTATTATCGTCCCACCGAAGTCGATCTCCTCATCGGCGACCCTGCAAAGGCGCAGAAGGAACTCGGCTGGAAACCCAAGGTCGGCTTCCATGAACTCGTCAACATGATGGTCGACGCGGATCTTGCAGCGGAAAAAGAGAAGTTGGATGGGACGAGGAAGAGGGGATAATTGAATAGCATGACAGCCTTTTGGACAGAAAAACGCGTCGTCGTCACCGGTGGAGCTGGCTTTTTGGGCTCGTTCGTCGTCGAGCAACTGCGCGCCAAGGGATCCAAGAACATCGTCATCCCGCGGAGTACAGACTACGACCTGGTCCAGATGGACGCCGTCAAACAACTCTACAGCGATGCGAAGCCGGACCTCGTCATTCACCTGGCCGCGCGAGTCGGCGGCATCGGCGCCAACCAGGCCAATCCAGGCCGGTTCTTCTACGACAACTTGATGATGGGCACGCAGCTCATCGAAGTGGGACGCCAGATAGGGCTCAAGAAATTCGTCGCGCTCGGCACCATCTGCGCCTATCCCAAGTTTGCGCCTATCCCATTCAAAGAAGACGACATCTGGAACGGCTACCCGGAAGAAACGAATGCCCCTTACGGGCTTGCGAAGAAAATGATGCTCGCCCAGTCCCAGGCCTACCGCCAACAGTATGGCTTCAATTCCATCGTCCTGTTCCCGGTCAACCTCTATGGACCTCGCGATAATTTCGACCTCAAGACTTCGCACGTGATCCCGGCGCTCATCCGGAAATTCGGCGAAGCCAAGGATCTGAAGAAAGACCACGTCGAACTCTGGGGCGATGGCTCGCCGAGCCGGGAATTTCTCTACGTCGAAGACGCGGCTGAAGGTATTCTCCTCGCCGCCGAACAGTACAACGACAGCCTGCCCGTCAATCTGGGAACAGGGGAGGAAGTCGCCATTCGTGATCTGGCGGAACTCATCGCCAAAGAAGTCGGCTTCGCGGGTCCTATCAAGTGGGACCGCACCAAACCAAACGGCCAGCCCCGCCGCTGCCTGGACGTCACCCGCGCCAAAGAACTCTTCGGATTCCAGGCACGCCATCGGTTGCGCGAGGGACTCAAGAAGACCGTCCAGTGGTTCCATGACAACCGAACCAAGCTCCGGGAAGTGCAGTTCTGAAGGCTACGGGCGCGTGAGGTTGGAGGATTGAGGTTGAGGCAACGACCTCTCATCTCCACCTTCAAGCCCCCAACCTCCAACAATCTTGAGCCTGCCTCCGGCACCAATTCTGGCACTTCCAGCCATCCCCCAAGCCTTCTTCTCATCGGCACCCTTGCACGAGGCATAAGCTTACTATACAGTAAGGAAATAGGATTGCTGTAAGGAGGCATGATGTCCACATCGACGATGACGAGCAAAGGTCAAACAACGATCCCGAAAGACATTCGCAAACGACTGAATCTTCATCCGGGGGACCGCTTGGACTTCATCATCGAGGAAGACGGCCGAGTGGTCGTACACCCGGCAAGCGTAGACGCATCGGAGTTAAAGGGAATGCTCAAAGCGCCCACAAAATCTGTAAGCGTAGCCGAGATGAATCAAGCCATTCGCAAGCGCGGGGGACGTCGATGATTGGAATCGACACGAATGTCCTGGTCAGACATTTGGTGCAAGACGATCCCGCACAATCACGCGCAGCAACCCAAGTAATCACAGAGCGATGTACTCGTGACGAACCAGGGTTTATTAATCGTATAGTGTTATGTGAACTGGTCTGGGTGCTGGAAAGCGCGTATGGGTACTCAAAAGACACAATCGTGGTCGTACTGGACAAAATACTGAGGACCAGCCAACTCAAGATTGAAGATACGCAGTCAGCGTGGATGGCCTTCCGGATGTATCAGAAAGGGAAGGCTGATTTTGCAGATTGTCTGCTCGGGGCGACCAATCAGATCAGCGGCTGCGATGCGACGGTCACCTTTGATCGAGCAGCGAGCAGGCTCGACGCCTTCAAGCTTTTATAGTGTCCATATTCGTCCCCGTCCCTTACGCTTCCTGACATCAAAAGATGAGGCGGCGGGGAAGCGCGTTTGAGGTTCGAAGTAACGCCCTCAAACTTCCAACCTCCAACAATCTTGAGCCCTGCCTCCAACCTCCAGCCTCAAACCTCCTACAATCCCGCCGTACACACTCTGCATTTCTGTACGGCCGACCGTGCATCCATACAGATCCCCATCAGCCGGACAGCGCTAACTCGTTGACCAGGCTGAGGTCCATGACAAAGCCACATGGTCTGAGTCTTGCTCCACCAGCCGGGAATGTTGGAAAGAGCCATAGGGGAGAGGGCTCGGTGAAAGGCCAAGGTTCAGAGTGAGCGAGAACTCAAAATTGTTTCATCTCAACCTTCACCTAACCCTCAACCTGAGTAATCGGAGCTTCTTGAGCACGGGGCTACGTCACACTCGGCCTTCTGCGGAACGCGAAGTAATGCTTTCAAGTTGCTCAAGCGCTCCGAATGAGATAAGTATTTACCACGGCCTCCGATCGATGCTCTGAAACCACGTACGATCACCACCGACGTCCGGTCACAGTGAAAGGGACACGCCGCCTGTCAGGGTGAGCGCGCCCGAGGAGCGAACCAAGAGGACACGATGAAACGGATTGACCTGATCGCCGGCGCCCGGCCCAACTTCATGAAGATCGCCCCGATTATCGACGCGCTGAAAGCGGCGGAGAAGCGGGGAGGGCCGCTGCGCTATCGCCTGATTCATACCGGGCAGCATTACGACCGCGCGATGTCCGGCAGCTTCTTCGAAGAACTCGGCATTCCCGATCCCGACATCAATCTCGAAGTCGGGTCCGGCACACAAGCAGAGCAAACCGCCGGCATCATGGTCGCCTATGAAAAGGTCTTATTAACAGACAAGAGTGATTTGTGCCTAGTGGTCGGGGATGTCACCTCGACCATGGCCTGCTCCATCGCAGCCCGTAAGCTCGGCGTCCCGGTGGCCCACGTCGAAGGCGGCATCCGCTCCGGCGATTGGACCATGCCGGAAGAAATCAACCGCGTCGTCACTGATTCCATCACTAACTGGTTCTTCACCACCAGCGAGACGGCCAACGAGAATCTCCGCCGGGCAGGGATCAGCGACGATCGCATCTTCTTCGTCGGCAATACCATGATCGACACTCTGTTGAAGCAGATGCCCCGGCTCCGGCCGCCGGCCTGTTGGGACTCGCTCAAGCTGGAGTCGGGTAAGTATTTTGTCATCACCTTGCATCGCCCGGCGAATGTGGATGGGGAGCAGCAGTTGTTGCGACTCTTGCACGCCATCGCCGAAGGCACCCGTGGTTTGCCGGTCGTGTTTCCCGTGCATCCCAGGACTGCGAAAAACCTGCGCGACCTCGACAGCAAGACGCCGCAACTGAACTACGTCGATCCGCTGGGCTATTTGGAATTCAACTACCTGGTGAAACACGCCAAGGGCGTGATTACCGATTCAGGCGGCATCACCGAAGAGACAACGGTGCTCGGCATTCCATGCTTGACCCTGCGCGACAACACTGAACGCCCGGAGACCATCACCATCGGCACAAACGAACTCATCGGCACCGATCCGAGTAAACTGCCCCCGGCGCTAGCGCGGTTAATGGCAGGGCAGTGGAAGAAAGGGGCAATCCCTCCGAAATGGGATGGCAAGGCAGCGGAGCGGATCGCCATGGAGCTGGAGCGAGTAGTGGCGAGGTTCCGAGGTTAAGCCTTTCGGTCACACAATGACCTTGTACTATAAGGCCTTCTGCGCATTGCGCTCACGACACATTTTCAACCAGGCCTAAATTCACCCGCTACGCTATACAACCGTGCTACCAGTCTCATGAAACATAACAAGACTCAGTACTTGATAGGAATCGTCCTATCCGGTGGAGGTAACTTGGTGGGAATGGCAGCCTCCCTGGTCACCATAATGGTTGCAGCCAGGCTTTTGTCACAAGAGGAATTGGGAGCGTTTTTCTTGGTGATGTTGGTAGCCCAATTCACAGCGTTGTTAGGCGATATAGGACTCAAGAACACCGCAATAAGAGCTCTTTCGGCACTACCCGAAGCCTCCTTTGAGTTCATCCAAACATCGCGCTTTATCCTGACAGTTACGATGGCAACATCTCTCATCGCATGCCTTGTGGTAAGCCTCATTATGCCTTTGTTGACATCGCTATGGCCCTACCAAGGCTTTCAAAGCCACACATCCTATATTGCACCCATCGCCATCCTGACAACGGGGCTTCAATTAGTAATGTCTCTTTTGGTTGGTGCGAAGAAGTTTAAAAGCCTTTCCGTGTTAAGCGCGGGAATTGAGATTTTTCGAGCGCTCCTATCGACAGGGGGATTGCTCGCAGGCCTAGGGATAAGCTCTCTTCTTTGGGGAATGATCGTTTCACGACTCATCGGCATTGGAGCAATATGGGTTTCGATGCCGTCGCTTTTCGCCGTTACGTTTCGGCATCCACAAAGTGCTGAGCTCTTAAAATTTGGAGGATGGCTATATGGCTGCTCCCTCGTTTCGATAATTATGGTACGAGCCTCCGATGCAATACTCACCACCTATATGGGCACGGCCGCACTCGCAGTGTACTCAGCTGCGATGCAGGTCCCTAGCGTCTTACAGCGTGTCTTCGAGTCAATTCGGCCAGCGCTATTGGGCTATATATCAGCACAGGAACCAGGCTCCGAGAATCCTCAGATCGCAGCTGTCCGAATCGTGACGGCCCTCTTAGCCGTGGCGGCGGTATTCCTTATGGCCTTGTCCAAACTACTCATGACCATATTGTATTCGGAGAAATACGAGAGCGGGGTTACGATCATGCAGGCGTTGAGCGTGTGGGCTGCATTCACGATCATTAACTACCTGTTCTCGATCATTCTCATTGGCAACGGACAATCGAGAAGGGCATTTTTTCTCACCCTACCACAGCTAGCCACGATCATTATTTCCACAGGGTTTCTCGTGCCTCTCTACGAAGGTTTTGGTGCGGCCATCGCATTGATCGCAACCGCTTTTCTAGGAAACATCATCGGGGCAAGGCTAGTAGCCGGAAACGACAAGTATACAGGCCGGATGCTAACCATGGTATTTCTCCGAGCTGCTGCTCCGCTGTTGCTCCTCCTCCTTGTTGTGCTATCCATGAAGCCCACGTTTCTGCTTTTAGCTGTCCTTTCCAGCATGACGATAGGACTGCTGATCGCATTCAAGGTCATTACTCAAAAAGATATCAACACGCTCCGCAGAGCGATTTCTGGGTTAGCAAGACGTGGCTCGGCGCACCTCCCCATGGCATCAAAGTTATAACCATTGACCTACGAGATACACACATGAGAGTGCTCTTTCTTACATATCCCCGAATCGGTCTGAACAGGGGAGGGTTGCAGATTCAAATTGAAGAAACCGCAAAGGGGTTGACCGACTTAGGGGTGGAAGTCATACGGTACGATCCCTGGAAAAACCAGATTCCCAATGTGGACGTCTGCCATGTGTTCAGCGTTGACGGGTCAATGGTGTATCACGCATCGAGAGCGGTGAGTTTAGGCGTGCCGGTAATTCTATCGCCGGTCCTCAACGCATTTGACAACCGCCCCATCATCACAATGTTAAAACGACAATTGTCAGCCTTACCTGGCTGCTATTCCGATCTGCGACGAGCAGGAACGATGCTTCAGGCTGCATCAACAGTCGTCGCCTTGAATCCCGATGAGCGGGAGATGTTGATTAAAGTGTTCAAGGTTAAATCCTCTAAATGCTGCGTGATACCCAACGGGATAAACATGGCTTTCAGTGAAGGCCACCCAACATTGTTCGAGCGCACGCACGGCATTAGAAATTTCATTCTGAATGTGGCCTCGATCGAACCACGCAAAAATCAGCTGGCGCTCGTTCGAGCACTGAAGAATCTGCAGTATCCATTGGTGCTAATCGGAAAGGCCACACCCGAGAACGATGCATATCTAGCAGAATGCAAGGCCGAAGCTGGACCCAATGTGAGGTTTCTTGGAGCACTCAACCATGAGGACCCGATGCTGGCCGCAGGCTATGCCGCGGCCAAGCTATTCGTCATGCCAAGTTTTTCCGAGGTTATGCCGCTCACGCTATACGAAGCCGCTGTTGCCGGATGCCGCATTCTCACATCCGATCAAGTGCCGGTCTCCGCATCGCTCGCGCCACTCATCAAGAAATGCCCGCCGAACGATGTTGCCACGCTCTCTCGGCTCATAGACGCGGAGATGCGAGCAGAGCAAAGTGATGCAATCTACCAAGCGGTTACGGCCATGCCGACCTGGAAGGATATCTGCCAGCAGCTCGTATCGGTATATCAGGAAGCCACTGCACCCAATACCCATATGAAATCCGTATCAGGGCAACAGCTGTAACGGCACATTCCAAATTCATCTTGATGATTGCGAGGCTAGACATCTGGTGAGAGCAGCGGAAGACATGACGGCAATTGGCAGCGTTTCTACTGCTGGGCTTCCCTCGCTTACCCGGCGGAATGGAACGATGGCATGCGTGCTGGCCTTTTCGATCGGCGCTTTCATTCAACTGTCCATGCCGTTGACGGATTTATATCAAATCCCTAACGTTCGTGGCATCTTCTTCGCGGTTATCATGGCGGCCTTCGCGTTCCGCTTTCTGAGTGGCGAGCCCATTAAAGCCGGGTCGCCCCTCATAATGTCATATTTAGCGGTAAGCCTTTTCTGGGCAGTAGGGATCTCATACTCACGAGCGCCCTTGTACGGCACAAGTAAAACGATTCTCGTGGCATCGTACTTCTGGGCGCTGGGGATACTGATCTACAATCTGCTGGAGGACTACTCGGCTGGCAAGGCCTTTCTCAACGGCTTGCTTCTTGGCGGAATACTCTTAGTCGGAATCACGGCGGTTGAATTCGGCAATCCCATTCAATTGGTTCGGGGGGCAAATCGCTTTTTCCGCCTTCGATTCGGAGAGGACGGAAATCCCATCATGCTTGCCCGGCATCTGGCCTTGGCCATAACGGTTACGGTGACCTATGTAGCCGTGCGGCGCAAATGGATAGATCTGCTATGGAGTGCCCCCTTAGGCCTGCTCACCTGTGCCTATCTTGTCGCCACAGGCTCGAAAGGCCCGCTGCTGGCGTTGCTGGCCTCGCTTGTGTGCGCTCCAATCTTCCTCGTCAGAGGCATAGTGGCACGGGCAAGCTTGACCATTCTAATCGTCGCGATTTCCTTCACGGGAGGGATCGTCCTACTCACACTGCTCCCAACAGATTTTATTCAGGAGCGCTTTATCGACAAGATTCAGAATCTCTCCCTCCGGCTGCCCGCATACCAAGCAACCATCCATGCGATTCTGAACTCCGATGCGTTGGAGCTCCTGATCGGCCACGGAACCGGTGACTTCGGTTACCTTGACCTTGGACGAGATGATCGCGCATACCCGCACAATATGTTGCTGGAAGTCACATATGAAAATGGCCTAGTCGGGGTCGCACTGCTACTCACGGCCTTAGCACTCCCCTTGGTCGCGGTCATACGCGCAGCACAGCAACGGGTTGCCTTTAACCAGAGAGCATTGCTGGCAGGACTGACAGCAAGCTACATCGCAGCCGTCATCAATGCGCAGTTCAGCGGTGACCTAGGGGCAAATTTGCTGATTGGGATGTTTGGCGCAGCCACGGCGAGCATCGCTCGATTAAAACCGGACGCTGGCTCAGATACATAACTGGGATCTCTGATTGCAAAGGGATCACAAATTCAGGAAAGGACATCTCCGTGATCGAAAACTGCGAGATGAAGAACAGGCCGAGTGCTGAATCCTTGGCGAATACGTTGAGCACTGAAATCCTTTTCTTTGCACCGGAGTGGCCAGCGCTTGACAACCCAATCCTACACGCACAAGTTCTTTCAGTCGCGTCATTCCTTAATCGGCAGGGAATCACGGCCCGATTTGCAGGCGCAGAATCCTCGCCCTCTCGAGCACAGCAAGCAACGGCTGCCATCAAGTCGCAATATGATATCCAAGCCTATGTCGTACCTGGACTGTCACCTCAAGCAGGCGCTTGGGATTACTGGACTTCCTGCCGCAGAGTCTATGGCCTCATGCGCTCGGAACTTGCTGATTCATCAATCACTCATGTTTACGCACGTTCGTTTATCGGCTCAATGTGGGCTCGAAGATTAGCATCCAAGCTTAATGCTGTGTCGATCTTTGACGTTCGGGGCGTGGTCGGCATGGAGAAACAACTTGGAATGAGTTCAAGCGTGAAGTCTAAGCTTCTTTCCTATCTGGAATTGAGAGAAAGCAACCAAGTTGATCGAGTGTGCACAGTCTCAGAGAATCTAAAACAATACTTGAGTCGTCAAACCAGACATCAGGACATTATTGTGATCCCGTCGTGCGTAGACAGCGATAAGGCCTGTTTTGACGTGGCTGCTCGAGATGAAATACGAAAGGCTCTAGGGCTCGACCAAACCGACATTCTGCTGTGCTACTCAGGCGGTACTAGTGCCTGGCAGCGGATCGACGACATCGTCTCCCTACTCAAAGAGATCTGCTTAGCTAACCTCAAATGTAAAGCACTCTTCTTAACTACGAGTTTCGAGGAAGTGAGTCGCATGATCGAGAAAGTGCAGTTCCCATCCGGCCGTGCGTTCGTTCACAGTTGCGCTCACAATGAGGTCCACCGGTATCTCTCTGCGGCTGATGCTGGCCTCATCATGCGACACAACACAATCGTTAACAATGTGGCAAGCCCGGTGAAGGTGGGGGAATATTTGGCCTGCGGGCTACCAGTCATTCTTACACATGGCATTGGTGATTACAGCGACATGCTCCCAGCCGCCGGGGTAGGGCTACTTCTTAACGAGGACATAGATATGGTGGACCAAGTCCTCCGCTTTCTCATTAAGAATGATCTTGCACACCTAAAGAAGGAGGCTATACGTTTCGCGAAGAGTAGGCTCACGATGTCGGCTAATCTGAGCCAATACTGTTCACTCTATGCCCCAAGATAGATGGCTGGACTTCTGTTATGTTGAATCCCTTGTGGCTCCATCGCATAGCCCATGGCCTCCACAACGGTCATGTGCCAGATGTTCCACGGATAATAGACTATCTGATCCACATTCTGTTTGCCTGCGGCTTCCGCATTCCGCAACAGCCGGCCAACGAGTGGTCCTTGGCTACGAAGGCGTTGGAATTGTCGCCCATGGAGAGGCCAAAATAGGCGATGATGTCCACATTGATCAGTGCGTCACCATCGGCGGCAACGCGACCAAGCATGGCGTGCCGACGATCGGAAACAGTGTGTATATCGGAGCCGGCGCAAAAATTCTTGGTCCCGTGGTCATTGGAAGCAACACTGTGATTGGCGCGAATGCTATTGTGGTTACAGACATTCCAGATCACTGCGTTGCAGCGGGGGTTCCTGCACGCGTGATCCGCTCGGGCATTGATCCAACGACATTCCTGTACCATCTATCACCGACGGGGAAGAACCTAAAATGAATGTTCTCCTGATCGGCGCACTACCACCACCGGTAGGTGGCACGACTGTCTTATTTAAACAGCTAGTCGACGACTTAAGGACAAGTGATGACATCTGCATTCGCGTCATTGACGTCTCGCGTCCAACGGTTTCCGGTCTTCATAATGCCCTCCATGCCCTCCGTTGTCTGGCGCTCTTGCTCCGGCATCTTCCCTGGGCTTCAGTCGTATCGTTCCATGCATCCCTCACTGGCGCCATTACCTTTGGACCAATGGTGCATCTGGCTACGCGGCTGTTTTGGCGCAAATGGGTTTTCAGGGGGTTCGGGGGCGATCTCGACACCTGGCATCGCCAGGCAGGGCCATTCGCCAGAAGTGTATTTGACCGCACTGTCCTGCGCGCCGACCGCCTCTTGCTTGAGCGCAAAGCCAGCGTGGCCTACTTCACACCGCGGACATCGTCGCCTGTGGAATGGTATCCCAACAGCCGACGCCGGTCCGGTATGCCGGCCTCCACGGCCCAGAGCCGGCCCCCCCGCCGCTTTGTGTTCGTGGGCCACGTCAAACCGGCCAAAGGCATTAGGGAAATTGTCCAGGCCGCCCAGTCGCTGGCCACGAGCGGTCTCGTGGTCGATGTGTATGGCCCGTTGCAGGACGGAGTGGACTCTTCATGGTTCGACCATTCGCCCGTGACCTATCGCGGCCCACTGGCCGCGCACGACGTCATCCCAAAACTCACAGAGTACGACGTGCTGCTGATGCCAAGCTATGCGCTCATTGAGGGATACCCCGGGGTCA
>CAZXNN010000080.1:0-11317 GCA_964641915.1 uncultured Nitrospira sp.
TGCTATTAGCAATCACTATTATTATTATCATACTGCTCGTCATCGATAATTTAAGCACGGACAACTTGTCCCTGTTCTGACAGTTTGTCCCGTCTCTTGCCTGCGATCCATCTGCTGGTACGGCATTCGCTTCTGCTTCGACCGATACACGAAGGCCTATAACTTGCACACACTAATTGGGGGGAGCGTGTGTGTCGCGTGATGCACACTCGCTTGGGAGCAGGACGCGTGGTGTGGTTACCGTTCCATACGCCGCAAGTGCGAGCAGTGTTGGCGCTGAGCCTGACGGGTCTCATCGCAATGACCATCGGCACTTTATATTCTGCCGGAAGTTCAGATTCGGGTGAACAAGATCTTCAACCGATGTCGTTTAGCCATGCCCGCCATGCCGGCGAATTACAGATCGATTGCCTCTACTGCCATCGTTCGGCTGCTCTGTCTACCACCGCGAACGTGCCCTCAATGCAACTTTGCATGAGTTGTCATCAAAATCTCGGCAACGAGACCCCGGAGACGCTGAAGCTCTTGGCTTATTGGAGGAACCAAGAACCGATTCCCTGGATTAGACTTCAACGAATGCCGGACTTTGTGTATTTCACCCATGAAATGCACCTGCGCGCCGGGTTGCACTGCGCCGATTGCCACGGTCATGTGGAACGTATGTCCCTTACGCCGCGCGCCGCGAGTTACGAAATGGGTTGGTGCTTGTCCTGCCACCAGCAAAATGGGGCGTCCCAAGACTGTTTGACGTGCCACAAATAAGAAGGTCTATTTGGTCTTTCTGGTCTGTCTAGTAGAACCGACCCGACAGACCCGATAGTTGAGACAGGCGAAACAGACATGGACTTTAGACGACGAACGTTTCTCAAAGCGGCAGGGCTGGCGGCGGTAGGATCGCTGCTTCCTGGCTGCGAGCGCGAAATGCATCGATTGGTTCCGTACGTCCTGCCGGACGATGAGATCGTGCCCGGCGTCGCCGATTGGTACGCCTCCACCTGTCACGAGTGTGTGGCTGGCTGTGGTGTGCTTGTCCGTGTGATGGAAGGCCGAGCGAAAAAGCTCGAAGGGAATCCCGATCACCCGCTGAATCGAGGGAAGCTGTGCGCCAAAGGACAGGCCGGTTTGCAAAGCCTCTACAACCCGGACCGGCTGAAACAGCCGCTTCAGCGGAAAAACCGACGTGGCGAAGGCACGTTCATCCCGATGGAGTGGGACGAGGGTCTACGCCGATGTGCCGACGCGTTGGACAAGGGACCGCCTCCCATCATGATTACCAAGCCTGTGACCGGAACGCTGAGCCGGTTGTTGAATGATTTCATGAATGCGATCGGCGGCCGGCTCTACCTCTATGCGCCCGATGCCGAGATCCCGCTTCATACTGCTTGGCGTGACAGCGTAGGGTCCGATGTCGGCCCTCGTTATGACTTCTCGCATGCCGACTATCTATTGTCATTCGGTGCTCCGTTCCTCGAACAGTGGCTGTCGCCGGTGGCGATGGGCATCGCCTTCGGCCGGATGCGGCAAGGACGGCCTACGATACGCGGGAGATTCATCCAGATCGAACCGCGCATGTCGTTGACCGGCGCCAACGCTGATCGATGGATTCCCATCAAACCAGGCACTGAGGGATTGCTCGCTCTGGGCATCGGACATCTGATGCTCCGTGATGACCGGCTCACGCTGTCGGAGCAGCAGCTTGCTTCATACCAGTCGTTCTACGGCAGGGTTGATCTGGAGGAGATCGCACGCACGACGGAGGTTCCACGCGAGCTGATCGTCCGTCTTGCCCACGAGTTTTCCGCGGCGCGTGCTCCGCTCGCAATAGGCGGCGGTTCGGCCTGCGCCCATACGAACGGCACGGTGTCACTCGTGGCTATTCACGGCTTGAATGCCTTGGCCGCCAATCTTGGCCTGGAAGCCGGCGTGCAAGTGTTTCCTCATGAATCCTCGGACGACCGTGCCGTCACCTGGCTCACCGAACGAACGGTCATCGAGATGGTTCGACAACAGGAAGCGAAAGCGCCGGCTGCGTTGTTGCTGTACGACAGCAACCCGCTCTTTACGATGCCGCCGTCGGTGCCGGTCAGGCGGCTCTTCGAGCAAGCGCCGTTCATCGCGAGCTTCAGCGCGTTCCTCGACGAATCGACCGAGTGGGCCGATCTCGTGCTGCCCGATCGCGCCGCGCTCGAATCATGGGGCGATCATGTCGACGCCATGCATGGCCCAACGATCGGATTATCGCAGCCGGTTGTGAGACCGCTGTATGCCGACACACGCCAAGTCGGCGACACCGTCCTCGATCTTGGCCGTCGGCTCGGCCTCAAGGCCATGCACTCGCCCGCATTTTACGATCTGCTGAGAGAACGATGGCGAGTCTTCCTCGATAAGAAGCCGCATGACGACATACCGAATTGGTTTGAAGATTCCTGGATGGCTTTCTTGCAACAAGGCGGCTGGTGGTATGAACCTAGCCGGGTACCATATCCGTTGCTGTTTAAGCCTTCGCATCACTATGAACCGGCGGTCTTGTCAGGTGATGAGCGGCAATTTCCCTACATTCTCTATCCCTATCCCTCCATGACGATCGGGCATGGCGAGGGCGCCAATCGTCCCTGGCTGCAAGAATTGCCCGACACAATGACCAGCGTGGTCTGGGGGTCATGGGTGGAAGTGAATCCCAAGACCGCGCAGGAACTGGGTATTCACCAAGGCGATTTGGTGCGAGTCGTTTCGCCGTACGGATCACTAGAGACTCCGGCCGTTCTTTTCCCCGGTATTCGCCCCGATGTCGTGGCCATGCCGCTTGGACAGGGGCATTCGAGCTATGGTCGTTACGCCAAGAACCGCGGAGTCAACCCGATTGAATTGCTGGCCCCGGCTCTGGACGGCGTGACCGGGACTTTGGCAATAGGCGCTACCAGGGTTCGCATCGAGACGACCGGTGCGAAAGGACGACTGGTGACACTCGAACATCCCGCGATGGAACAGAGCGATCTGATCAGGATCGAACGGAAACGAGAGGATTGAGGTCCTAGAGTGAGTCGAATACTCCGGATCACTCAGTCCACAGTCCTCGCTACTCAGTCCTGATGCGAAAGAGGAGCGACAAAATATGAGCCAACCAAAAGAGAATAGGCCCCACAAATGGGAGATGGTCGTCGACCTCGATCGCTGCACCGGCTGCGAGGCCTGCGTCGTGGCCTGTCACGCGGAAAATAATATCCACATTTCTGGCGAAGACGAGGCGGCGCAGGGACGGGCGATCAACTGGATCAGGATCGAGCGCTACTGGGATGGCGAGTACCCAAACGTGCAGGCACGGTTCATGCCGGTGCTCTGCCAACACTGCGACGATGCGCCTTGTGAGCCGGTCTGTCCCGTGTACGCCTCGTACCATACACCAGAAGGACTGAACGCGCAGGTGTACAACCGCTGCATCGGGGTCCGCTACTGCGGCAACAATTGTCCCTATACCGTACGGCAGTTCAATTGGTTCGATCCACATTGGGACGAGCCGCTCGCGGATCAACTTAATCCCGATGTGACGGTCCGGCAGAACGGTATCATGGAAAAATGCACGTTTTGCGTCCAGCGTATCCGGCAGGGAAAAGAACAAGCAGAAAAAGAAGGGCGGCCGGTGCGGGACGGTGACATCGTGCCTGCTTGTGTCCAGACCTGTCCGACGTCGGCGCTGATCTTCGGCGACCGCAGCGATCTCGACAGCCGAGTTTCGAAACTGGCGCGTCACGATCGGGGCTTCCATCTCCTGGAATCGCTCGGGACGCATCCGGCTATCACATATTTGAAACGGATTACATAAGGATGTCAAAAAAACCCTACCAACCGCGTACGTCTCGGCCTTTCGCTCACTGTGGCCTTGTTGGAAGGGCTTTTCCGACATCTTTTGGAATTAAGAGCTTGTCCGTTCATCTTTCTAGGATCGACTCCTGATGGCTGCGGCTCATCCCACATGGGCCGACATGCCTGCGATCAATCGGGATCTGCTCGGGCCCTTGCATGGTATCAGTGCAGGCTATCTGCTGCTGGTTATCGTATCGGCGGCCGTCACTGCGGCCGGCGCTGGCGCATGGGTCTATCAAGTCCAGACGGGTATAGGACAGACGAATCTGCATCCGCCTGTCTTTTGGGGAGCCTACATCGCGTCGTTCATCTACTGGATCGGCGTCAGCCATTCCGGGACCTTCATCTCGGGTGTGCTGCGGCTGACCAAAGCGCAGTGGAGGAGGCCGGTCACGCGCATCGCCGAGTTGATGACCATCATTGCGGTCACGATCGCCATGCTCTTCGTTTTCTATCATTTGGGCCGGGTGTGGCGATGGTATTACCTGATCCCCTATCCGAATCAGCGGGAGCTCTGGCCGAACTTTCGGTCTCCGCTGATGTGGGACGCGGTCGCCGTATTTACCTACTCGACATCCAGCGCCATCTATCTCTACCTGCCGCTGATTCCTGATTTCGCCCTGGCGCGGGATCGGATCGGCGGCTGGCGTAAGCGGCTGTATGCGATGCTCTGCCTCGGATGGAAGGGCACACAGGCGGAATGGGAGATGCTCAACACCGCCATCCGTATCATCACGCCGCTGATCGTGATGGTGATGATCTCCGTCCATTCGATCGTCGGATGGGACTTCGGCATGTCGCTGGTGCCGGGCTGGCATTCCACGGTCATCGCGCCCTATTTCGTAATCGGCGCCGTTCATTCTGGACTCGGCATGGTGGTGATAGGCATGTACTTCGTGCGGCGTACCTATCGGCTGGAGGCCTACATCGGGCCGGAGCATTTCGACAAGATGGGGAAGCTGCTTGTCGTGACGACGCTGAGCCTGGCCTATCTCTACTTTGCCGATCAGCTCACTGTCTGGTATGGCCAGATTCCCGATCATGTGGCGATCCTGCAGGCTATCGTGTCCGGAGTCTATGCGGCGCCCTTTTGGACGATGCTTGTGCTGATCTATGTCATCCCGCTCTGTACTGTGACGTTGCCGGCCTTTCGCCGCCGACCGCTCGGCATGATGCTGGTCGGCATCGGCATCAATCTTGGAATGTATATTGAGCGAATGCTGATCATCGTGCCTCCGCTGGCACACCCCCGATTGCCATACAACTGGAGCAGCTATTTCCCATCATGGGGAGAGCTGACCATGCTCCTGGGCTCGTTCGCCCTGGCGATTCTCCTCTATCTGTTGGCGGTCAAATTCGTGCCGATCATTTCCATATGGGAAGAAAAAGAAGGACGTGTGCGCGCTTCTGACCATGGATGACCAAAACAACCTGACGGCGCTTTTTCAGCAGGACGTTAAGCTGGATTCATTGATGCCATCCCTGCGCGAGGCCGGCATTGCGGACGAGCAGGTCTCGATTATGACACCTTTACCGTTGTCCGAGCAGGCTTCGGCGCGGCTCGGCCCCATGCCTCTATATCTCATGACAATAATCGCCGGCCTCGTTGGAATTGCTGTGGGTATCTTCTTCGCAGGTGGGACCGCCGCCATGTATCCATTGATGACGGGAAGGAAGCCGATCGTTGCCGTGCCGGTCGTCGCCATCATTGCTTTTGAAACGATGATGCTGCTTGCCATTGTGACGACCTTTGTGATGATGATCGTCGGGATCAGGCGCGCCCATCGGCATATTGCCGAACGAGCGCCCAGTATCGATGATGGGCATGTCGCGCTGTCGATCCTGCTGCCTCCGAACACACAACAAATGACGATAGTGAGGACCCTTTTGCAGGGAGCCGGCGCGTTGGAAGTTCGGCATCGTCGTGTGGTGGCGTCCCCTCAGCATGGAGCGGAATCGAGCGAGCGGGCGGCCACCACTGTGCTTGCCGTGGGCTGTGTTCTCGTCGGTCTCCTGGGCTGTTCACGGGACATGCAAGAGCAGCCGTCCTATCAACCCCAAGAAAGTCCGCGCCTCCATTCTCCGGTCGGGGCGGTGCCGCGAGACAGCCGCGCGGTGATGGCTGCCAAGCCTGAGAATGATCGAATCAGCTCGGGCGCGAGGCTATTCCAAATCAACTGTGCCCATTGCCACGGCGCTCAGGCGACCGGAGAAGGGTCGGTTGCCCCATACCTTAAGGAGAAACCGACGAATCTCCACCACTCGGATGTGCAGCGACTGTCCGAAGACGCGATCTACGATACGGTGACGTATGGGCTCGCGGTTGAGGGGAAGGATGTGATGCCGCCGTTCAAGGGCGAGCTGTCGGCTGGGGAGCGGCGCTCCTTGGCCACCTACGTCAAATCATTGTCTCAACCGTAATCCAGGACAGTGAACAGTCGATCCTGAAGCCTATTAGCCAATGGTTTCAAGTTCCATGTCTTAGGTTTGAGGTTTGGGTGTTCTGCGCCACGTGAAACTTGGAACTCGCGAGCGAGATACGTCATTATGCCGACACTTCCTGCCATCGAATTCCCCCTGATCGGAAACAGCTTCGCGGTCGGTCTGTTCGCTCTCTTGCACATCCTGCTCGCCGGTTTGGGAGTCGGATTCATGATGCTCGTGCCGCTGGCAGAATCAATGGGAGAAACACGTCCGTGGTTGCTCGAGGTCGCCCGATCGATGACCAGGTTTACGGTCGTCACCTATACGGCGAGTTTGGTGTTGGCGGTCGTCATGGTGGATCTGTTCATCGGCTTGTTTCCGTTGACGAACCAGCACTTGTTCAACCGATTCCGCTATCCGATCTTCGTCGCGATGATAGCCTTTCTCTTGCAGCTCTTTGCGCTCTATCCCTACTACCATTATTGGGATGCTTTGCGAGCGAGAAGCCCGGGCTTCCATCGCGCGCTCGGTTTTCTTGCTGCCGCGCTTATATTCGTCTGGGTCGCCGTGCTCGATGGGATCGGGTCGTACATGCTCACCCCGACACAGACCGACGGCGCATGGAGTCGCCTGGCGAACCCAACCTGGGTTCCTCTAGTCGCACATCGTTTTTTGGGGAATCTCGTCATGGCAGGATACGTGGTGGCGGGTTATGCCGCTTGGCGGCTCGCCGCCGCTCGAAGGGAAGAAACCGACTACTATGTACGGCTTATGAAGGCGGGGATCCTGATCGGATTCATCATGTTGATGATTCAGCCCCTCAGCGGATTGCTCTATGCCCAGACGATCAGCGCATCTGCTCCGAACGCCTATCGACAACTGACGCAGGGGCACTATCAGCTGTGGATCTACGCCCAATTCCTGCTAATCGGTTCGCTATTCCTGGGCAGCCATCTGTGGCTCCACAACGCATCTCCGAAGGGGAAGGCGGCGTGGTGGATCGTGATGGCGGCCGGCTTTTGTGCGCTCGCGATGGTGCTGTCCGTCGGCCATCCGGACCTTCGGCGCGTGTGGACTTTCGCCCTCGTGGCGTTGAGCGTCCCGGCGCTATACCGAGCCCGCGGCCTGTTCACGGAAGCTGCGCCCTCGCAACAATATCAACGGCCGCTCATTCGATATCTTTCAGCCGCGCTTGCGGTCGTTGCGGTGCTGACATACCTCACAATGGGCATCATCCGAGAGACCGCGCGCCGTCCGGATACGGTGCGTAACTGGATCTCACTCCAGGATGAGGCGAACCAACCGGCGGCATTCAGGAAAGGAAACAGATGAGCGGAAAACCGTACGAAGAGGATCTATCTGGTCTGACTCGTCCGTTGAAGTCTGAATAGAACAGAAAGACCATTACAATGGACCTTGAGGCCCTCAATATCCCAATGCTCTATGGCCGTGTTGCCATTGCCACGGCGGCGCTGAGCCACAGTCTGTTCGCCACGCTGGTCGTCGGCAGCGCGGTCATTGGCGCCGTCGTTGTGACGGTGGCCCACGTGACGGATCAGCCGCGATATAGGCGGCTGGCGCACATGATCGCGTTTACCCTGGTGTTGAGTACCGCCACCATCTCATTTCTCGGGGTGTCCTTCATCTTTTTGCTCAATATTTTCTGGCCCCGGTTTTGGCACAAGATCTTTCGAATCATGTTCTGGCCCTTCGTGCTGGAAGCTGGATTGTTCCTAGGCGAGGCCGTCTTTGCCTATGCCTGGTACTACTTGTGGGCCTGGTCGGCTGCTGCCGGCTGGCGCAGAAAGGTTCATCTCCTGTTTGGTTGGCTCGCCGCACTCTGCGCGGTGGTTGCGATGTTCTTCATCGACATCACCGCCTCTTATATGTTGACGCCCCATCCCCTTGACTCGGCGTGGGCCAATATCTTGAACCCAACCATGATCGATCTCGATCTCCACCGGTGGTTCGGAAACTTGACTTGGGCGGGGTTTGTCCTTGCGGCCCTGTGTAGCATCGCGTTCCTGCGCTCTCAGGAAGATGAAAGTCGCCGCTTCTATCGCTGGGCCGGTGGCCTATGCTTCGCCATCGGCTTCGGGGCGCTGCTGATGATGCCGGTGATCGGTTACCAATATTTGCTGCATCTGCGGTACGCCGAGCCGCAGGCGTTCCACACCCTCATGCTCGGCGGCCGCTCATGGCTGTTCGATCTGGTCGCCCTGCTCTACGGATTGATCGCCGTGCTCGGATCCTTCTATATTCTTCGCGCTGTCCGTTCGAGCAGTAGTCCGGGCAGCGCCGACCGTTTGATTCTTCCGGTGTCCTTGGCCGTGCTCCTTGTCGCCTGGCTCGTCTTTGCCATGCCGTATCAACTCCAACACGTTCCCTTCCTCTCCCGACTGACCGACGCCGTGATCAATCCGCTTGGCAAGATGCAGCCGAATAAATATTTCGCAATCGCGGCGCTCGTGTTCTTCGGCTTGCTGAATTGGATCCTCTATCTGCGTTCCTTCGCTAGTCGTTCCTCCTGGGGGTGTACCAGTGTCGCGTGCGGGCAGGATCGCGCGAGCCAGAAGCTCCTCATCATCGTCGCCGGCTGCGCCATGCTCACCATGCTGACCATGGGTTGGGTGCGTGAAACGGCTCGAGCTTACAATGGATATCTGATCTACGGAGCGACAAGTTTTTCTGATGAGCGATCCACCTACGAACGGCTGCCTGCCGAGTGATGTCTCGATTGGAGAACCCTCTTATCTTAAGCAGGCCTCGTCCGCTGCAGGGACGTGGCGGGAATCGAAACGAACCTTGGCCAGGCGCTTGGGAGCAATACCAAAGTCCTTGGTATATCGCAACTGCATTATGAGATCGATCTACATTGGATGATTCAAGCCAGGGTCTGCTGCTCATTGGCCCACAGCTTCTTCAAGATCGCCGTATCCGTCTAGGAATTGTCTGTGCGGGACAGACTCGGTTAGGAATTGTCACGATTGAAGATATTTTGGAAGCGGTCGTTGGCGAGATCTACGATGAGGATGATGAAGGAACACTGAGCCGCAGTCTTAGCTCTTCGACTAAGGCCCGGGGAAATTGGCCCTATTCCTTTGATTCTTCACGGCGGCGTTCATCGTGATGACTCAGTAGGGGTATCATAATCGTCGGTATCTGAACGATTACGCGCTGACATTGGCCGGCCACACTCCGGCTCCGCTCTCCGCCTCTGCCGCGAAAGGTTCCATGGGAATCCTTACGTTGACTAATCAGGAATTCGAGCTTGCCGACGGGAGCAGGCTTGCCAAGGAAGAACTCGGCGTGACCTGGCGACGGTTGCTCGATAGCGATACCCCGGCGCTCTTGGAAGAGTTGACATTCCACAGCTTCACCCTGCGATCCATTCGGTTTTTCATTGCGTTCGTCTTCAGGTCGGCTTTGAAGACCTCTTTACTGTGCGTGGATTGCTGAAGCAACAGTACGGCGGATTGTAAGAAGCGGCGGTATGAGTGAAGCAAAGCAAGCGGGATGTTTCCCATGAACGGCAAACGGTCGATCGTATCCCCCATGCGCAGATGCATCCAGGGTGAGAACGCGTCATGAGTATTCCGTCCCGCAGTCGTGGAATCAAGACGATTCGAGCGGAGCGGTCCGCTGTCTCGCGGCACGTGCTTCTGCCCGCTCAGGCCGTTATCCACAACGAAGTGGTCAGCGGGCTGACGCTGTTGATCGCCGCCCTGTCGGCGCTCGCCTGGGCCAACTCGCCTTGGATCAGCGGATATCGTCAGTTCCAAGGCATGATGATAATCATAGGAGCCGGCTCCTTTTCGATCGAACTGGATGTCAAGCATTGGATCAACGACGGCTTGATGGCGCTCTTCTTTTTCGTGGTGGGATTGGAGATCAAACGTGAACTGGTACATGGCGAGCTGAATGATCGGCGCCGGGCGGCGTTGCCGGTGGCGGCCGCGGTCGGCGGCATGGTTCTGCCGGCACTGATTTATGCCGGATTCAACGTAGGCAGCGAGGGGGCTCCCGGCTGGGGCATTCCGATGGCGACCGACATCGCGTTCGCGCTCGGAGTGCTGGCTCTGCTTGGAGATCGCATCCCAGCCCAGCTTCGAGTGTTTCTCCTCGCGCTGGCGATCGTGGATGATATCGGGGCGATTCTCGTCATCGCCGTCTTCTACACAAGCGAACTCTCCTGGACCTTGCTGGGAGTAGCGGCGCTTTTGCTGGGTGTAATTGTAGCCATGCTGAAAGGTGGCATGCGGAATCCGCTCAGCTATATTGTGGTTTCCTTGCTTTTTTGGGGAGTGGTCCATGAATCCGGAGTACATGCTACCATTGCGGGAGTGTTGTTGGGCATGCTCACACCAGCTACAAGCTGGTTCAGCGAACGGACCTTTACCGATGCCGCAGGGCGTCATCTGCAAGAATTTCGTGAAGCGTTGGATCAACAGGACTATGAGACAGCCGGCGCCATTTTGGGGGAGATCGAGGAGTTGACTCGTACGACCGAAGCGCCATTGGATCGGTTGGAGCGCACCATCCATCCATGGGTGAGTTTCGTCGTGCTCCCCTTGTTCGCGCTCGCCAATGCCGGGGTGACTTCTGTAGATATGTTGGAACAAGCTGTGGCCAGCCTAGTTACGCTTGGTGTGGCGGCAGGATTGGTGATCGGCAAGGCTGCGGGTGTGACATTGTTTTCTTGGGCGGCCGTTCGTCTAGGGTTAGCTCATCCTCCTAAAGAGCTGACCTGGCGGCATAAGATTGGTGTCTCGTTGCTCAGCGGCATCGGTTTTACCGTCGCTCTCTTCATCACCGAACTCGCATTTGAAGGCGGCAACCTGGTCGAGGAAGCCAAGGTGGGCATTTTCACCGCCTCGCTTTTCGCTGGACTGGCCGGCTACGCCGTGCTTCGTCTGGTTCCGCAGCGATAGAACTCCGTCCCCGAAATGTCCATCTAATCCGTGAGACGCGCTGATTAAAAAAACCCCGCCGTGTCATAACACTGGAGCGAACTACTCCATTTCTGCTATCG
>CAZXNN010000081.1:0-11221 GCA_964641915.1 uncultured Nitrospira sp.
GACCAGGCTCAATCCTGATCGATATGACCACGACCGAGCCGGCCTTGAGTCGGGAGATCGCGGCCGCCGCGTCAGCCAGGGGACTCCAGGCGATCGATGCGCCGGTCTCAGGCGGGGATGTCGGTGCCAGAAACGCGACCCTCTCCATCATGACAGGCGGGAATCGTGAAACGGTGGAATGCCTGCGGCCGCTCTTCGAATGCCTGGGCAAGAAGATTGTTTACCAGGGCGGGGCGGGAGCCGGACAACATACGAAACTCTGCAATCAAATCGTGATCGCCGGGACGATGGTGGGAGTCTGCGAAAGTTTGTTGTACGGATTCAAAGCGGGACTTGATCTGACTCACATGCTCGAGTCGATTCGTGGAGGCGCCGCCGCTTGCTGGACTTTGGATCACCTGGCCCCAAAAATCTTGCAGCGCAACTTCGATCCGGGATTCTTCGTCGAACACTTCGTCAAAGACATGGGCATCGCACTGAACGAGGCCAAACGCTTAAACCTCGCCTTGCCCGGGCTGACATTGGTGCATGGCCTCTATCAGCGGGTGCAGGCGCTCGGCCATGGCCGGAGTGGAACCCATGCGCTCATGCTCGCGCTGGAGGAACTGTCCCACACCGCAATGCCATCGACTCGTCAGGGAAGGGTTTCATGAGAGTTCAGCGCATTCTATGGCTGGTTCCCATCCTTCTCATCACTCTCTCCGCCTGCTCAAGCCACCAGAGGTTTGACCGAGCCGGTATGCAGAACATATTGCTCCAGCGAATGAGTTTCGTCGCCGCACGTGAGATCAAGACCACCGAGACCAAGAACGCGATCGAGAATCGGCCCCGCCTCGCAGAACCGTTCCGTCTCGGTGTCTACTTTGTTCGAACAGAATTCCCCACACGCGAATTGCTTCACTCAGGGGAGTGGCTGAGTGCGGAGAAAGACCAGCTGGTGCAATGTCTCGCTCAATTGCGTAGCGACCAGATCCTTCGCGAGATCGTGGTCCTTGCAGAACCGACCGTACGGACCCTCACACGCCAAGAATTTCGACAAGCCGCCGCACGATATGGAATCGACGTGCTCTTGCTCGTGGATGGAGTCGGCGCGGTGGATCGGCGTAACAATGCCTATGCCCTCCTCTACCCGACGGTAATCGGCGTTTGGCTGGCTCCCGGTACCCTGATCGATGCGCTCTTTATCCTCGACGGCATACTCTGGGATCTGCGGACCGACCAGCTGCTCGACCAACAGACGGCTGAGGGTCAGGCACAGCGCACCGGAGCCGTGGTTCTAGTGGAAGATGCAGACGCTCTGAAAGAGGCAAAAGGCCGGGCAATCGAGGCGTTCGGCGCAAGACTTGTCGAACACCTGCGCTCACTCGCACTTCCCTAACCCCACCGCCCTTCAACGCTACGGTGAATCGAATGACCAGAGCAGTCCCAGCAACAGCAAGTGTTGCGCGGGAGCCAATCCCAAGGTGCCCGGACTGATCTCTCCCCTCCGAAAGAATCCGCCTCCTACGCCGGTGGACTCATCGTACCGGTGTTCGAGCCTGACAATGGCCGTGGTCCAGTGGTAGGGCACCTTGTACTCCACCGTCGAGGTGATCGCTTTCACGAACTGCTCTTGCCCGGTCCATCGTCCGTTGCGATCCCAATAGAACTCCGGCCGCACGGCCATGCTCCAGGGGCCGGACACGTGCCACTTTGCCACGATGTTGCCGCCCATCGCGAAGGTCCGGGGGCTGCCGGGCTGGCCGGCGATACGTTCGGTCCCGACATCGTAAGAGACCGCCAGCGTCAGGTCGTCGTCCTTCCACTCGAGAATATGGTTTCCGTAGAGCCGCCAGAATTCCACCGATGTTCTGGTTTGATCCGGGCCCCAATACAGGGTTTGCGTCGCCGTCAACCGGGGCGTCATTTTGTATGCCCATTGCCCGCCATACGACGGCTGATCGTTTGGATGGGAGAGATGGAAGTAGCCGTTGATGACAAAGGCGGCGACTGTCAATCGTTCGTTGACGGGATACCTGGCGTTTACTCCAAACATCATGTAGGGCGAATAGTCGGCGATCCACGACCTGGTGTAATTTGCATTGTCTTTTGCATAGAGCGACTCATAGCCCATCAAACTGTTGAAGAGGCCGGCGGTAATCGTGAGGCCGTTCCCGACCGGGGCTAGATAGGCCACGTTGGCCCGCTGCACATGCCGCCAGGTGTCAGCCCCGTCGACCTTGGGCTCTCCCTGGAGATACGCAAAGTCTTTCGAGTCGTACCCCCCCTGCAAACCAAACTCCATCCCCCATCGTGAGGTCTGGCCGGCATCTTTGCGCACGTACACATAGCCCATGTTCGGCGCCAATTCGTTGTGACGGGAGGCTGTGCCTCGGCTGCGCCAGAGGTGATTTTCAGGGAAGTTGAAATTCACGACGTAGCTGAGATCGAGATAGGCGCCGTAATGCCAATCACTTGCAGCTGCCTCAGGCGCACCGGATGGAGCCGAAAACGGTTTGAGCGGTTCGTCCGATACCTGGCCAGAACTCTGAGGCTCGACGGCATAGGCCGGAACGGCCAATGCGCATCCGATAATTAGCCCGCACACACGAATCACCCAATGATTTGAACGGCCCACAGCGTTCTTCCTGGCAGAGTGAAGACGATCTTTTTCCTCCAAAGCGCGCTCCATACGTCATCTCACATTCGCACAAGATTCACGACTCTTCGCTGCCAACTATAATCCCGGGCCTCATCAAGACGGGATCAAAACGGAGTGCGTCGATGTAAAGAAGTCATACAAAATAATGGCCGTTGGTCATTCCGTCCGGAGCCGATAGCCCACTCCAAGCTCTGTTACCAGATAACAGGGATGGGCCGGGGTTTTCTCCAGCTTGTTTCTCAGCTGGCGCATGTACACTCGAAGATAGTGCGCTTCGTCCACATGTAAGGGGCCCCACACTTCTTTAAGAAGCTGACGGTGAGTCATCACCTTGCCGGCGTACCGGATCAGCGTCGCCAGCAGTTTGTATTCGATCGGGGTGAGATGAATTTCCTTTGCCGCCACAAATACCAGCCGCCGTCCGAGATCCACTCTCAAATCGCCGAGGGTAAACACCGGCTCGTCGACGGCGGCAGATCGGGATGCGTGGCGAAGAGCCGCTCGCATCCGCGCCAGGAGTTCATGGACTCCGAACGGCTTCGTCACATAGTCGTCGGCGCCAAGATCGAGTGCCGCCACTTTGACCTCTTCCTGGTCGCGAGCCGATAGGACGATGATCGGCGTGGCCGTCCACTCCCGCAGTTGGCGAATCACTTCACTTCCCTCAAGGTCCGGCAGCCCGAGGTCCAGCAGAATGAGATCGGGGTTCCTCGACTGGGCCTCCGACAGCCCGTCCTTTCCTGTCACGGCCTCGTATAGTCGAAAACCATGCGCGGGCAGCGTCGTCCGCAGGAACCGGCGAATCTCCGGTTCGTCTTCAATCAGGAGCACGGTGACTTCCTGTCCTGACATACCGATGGCGGCCTCCCGGCCGCAATTCTATTCCGGAATGGATTAGACCAGCTTCGGTTCGGCTTGTTCCGATTCGACAGACGGCTGACGTTCCAACAATGGGATTGCAAAGCGGAACACCGCTCCCCCTCCGTGCCGGTTCTCGGCCCAAATGCGCCCGCCGTGCGCTTCGATGACTCCGCGGCAAATGGTCAGTCCGAGGCCGACTCCGCTTTCTCGTGCCGGCTTGGCTCGATAGAATTTGTCGAAGATGCGAGCCTCCTCGCCGGCCGGAATTCCCGGACCGCGATCTGCGAATTCGACGACCACTTCACGATCGCTTGCCGACGCAGACAGATCGATCACGCTTCCAGCTGGCGCGTACTTCACGGCGTTCTCCACAAGATTGATCATCACCTGCTCCAGAAGCACCCCATCGACAAGCACCAGCGGTAGATCGGCAGGAAACGCCGTGTTGACGGTATAATCGCGCAACCGGCCCTCCAATCTGGCCAGAGCCGCACCAACGACCTCATCCATAGGGTGCCATTCTTTGTTCAGGTGCACGGCCCCTGCCTCGATGCGCATCATGTCCAGCAGGTTTTTGAGTAAGCGATCCAAGCGATCCGCCTCCCGATAAATGGAGCGTGCAAGTTCCAGGCGGGCGGCAGAATCGAGGTGCCCCTGTCCATCCAGCAAGCTGCTGGCCGCCCCGATAATAGTGGCCAGCGGAGTCCGCAAGTCGTGGGAGACTGAACTGAGAATGGCATTCCGCATGCGTTCCGTTTCCACGTGCACATGAGCCTGCTGGGCTTCCTCTGACAGGCGCGTTCGTTCGACCGCTAACGCCACTTGGTTGACGAGCGATTCAAGCAAGAGCAGCTGATCGGGGTCCAGGAGTCGGCTGGGTTCGATCGGCCGCACCGCCACAACCCCGATCGACCCGGACGAACCGATCAACGGCAGGTATAGGGCGCTGGCTCCCGCGAGCGTATCGGTCCCAAGCCCGGCACGCTCGTTGTGCTCGAACACCCATTGAGCCACCCCCGACTCTTTGGGGTCGAATTCAAAATGTAGCAGTTCCCCCCGTTGCAACTGTACCCGTTTGTCGGAATCCGCCAGGAAAATTGCGACCTGGCCGTCAAACACTTCTCGAAGATGTTTCCCCGCGAGCTGGACCAACAGGCCTGTCCCCCGATGTGTGGCGAGATCGCGGCTCAAGCCATAGAGGACTGCTGTACGCCGTTCCTGACGACGGGCCAGCTCAGCCTGTTGCTTGGTACGGACGGCTAGTCCGCTGATCGTCAGCGCCACGACCAACATCACAGCAAACGTCAGGAGGTATTGAATATCCGACACGGCGAAGGACAAATAAGGAGGCACGAAGAAGAAGTCGAACGCCGCCACACTCAGCACCGATGCCAGGACCGACGGCCCTCGTCCATATCGGGTCGCCACGAGCACGACACCCAGCAAGTACACCATGATGAGATTAGCCAGACCGAAGTACGGGAACATGAGCCACGCGACGGCGGTCGAAAGCGCGACGCCCATCACTCCCAGCCCATAGGATGACCAGTCGCTGTTTCGCTTCACCGCCTGCGTCGACAGCGGGCGGCTTTCACCGGCCTCGCCCGTGATCACATAAATGTCCGTCTCCCCGCTTTGGTGCACGAGCTCCGCCACGACCGAGCCAAACACCCATTCCTTCCATCGGGCACGGACCGGCTTCCCCACGATGATCTTTGCAATGTTTCTCGTGCGGGCATAGGACAACAGTTCCTGCGCGACATTGGCCCCAGTTAAAACAGCCGTCTCGGCGCCAAGCAACTCAGCGAGCCGAAGCGTCTGGTTTACCCGTTCACGGTCGGCTTGAGGCATGCGCAGATGCCTGGGCGTCTGGACGTACACAGCGATCCATTTTGCATGGAGACCCGTCGCCATCGTTCTGGCGGCTCTCACCAAACGGGGTCCCCGGGGCTTCATGTTCACACAGACCATGATGGTTTCAGCGGCAGGCCACGTCCGGACCACGGCATGGTCGCGGCGATACACCTCCATCTGCTGGTCGACCCGCTCAGCTGTTCGCCGGAGAGCCATTTCGCGCAACGCGATCAAATTCCCTTTGCGGAAGAAATTCTGAAGCGCCTGATGCGCTTGCTCCGGCATGTAGACTTTGCCGTCTTTCAGACGTTGCAACAGGTCATCCGGGGGAAGATCGATCAGCTCGACATCATCGGCCTGTTCGAGCACCGAGTCCGGCACCGTTTCACTCACCCGCACTCCAGTGATCTGAGCCACCACATCGTTCAGACATTCCAGGTGCTGCACGTTGACGGTCGTATAGACGTTGATGCCAGCCTTCAGCAGTTCCTTCACATCCTGCCATCGTTTCGGATGCCGGGAACCGGGAGCATTGGTGTGGGCCAGTTCGTCCATGAGAATGAGCTGAGGACGACGGGCAAGCGCCGCGTCGAGATCGAATTCCCGTAAGGTCGTTCCGCGATGCTCGACCACGCGCGGGGGGAGCATTGTCAGTCCTTCCAGCAGGGCTTCCGTTTCCGCCCGACCGTGCGTTTCGACCCACCCGACGATGACGTCCACGCCGTCACGTTGCTGCTCGTGCGCCGACCCGAGCATCGCGTAGGTTTTCCCGACGCCGGCCGTGGCGCCGAAGAACACCTTGAGCTTGCCGCGCGCCTGCTCGGCCTCTTCCGCCTGGACACGCCTGAGCAAGGCATCTGGATCGGGGCGTTGTTCTTTCATCAGATGTATGAGACCGATGCCCCGGAGTTCAGTGCGGATTGGAATAGTCGTATCAGTGTAGAAGAGATGCCAAAATCGGTCAACGCGAGTGCGTGCCGTCTCACAACAAACCGGGTACAGTTGATCGTTGGTTCCGGGAGTGAACGCGCGAGTGGTTCTCTTCCCCGTAAGTGTCCAGCGCAAGATTTAACGTCAGGACATTGACCCGTGGTTCGCCCAGGACTCCGAGTTGACGCCCCTCCGTATGCTGTGCCACGAGCCTCCGAACAACCGCCTCATCCAGTTCCCGCGCTCGGGCGATGCGGCGGACCTGATACTCGGCCGCGGCGATACTGATATGCGGATCGAGCCCACTCCCTGAAGCGGTGACTAAATCTACAGGAAGGGGAAAAGGATTGTCGGGGTCGGCGGCCTTGAGTGCGTTGATGCGAGTCTGTACGGTTTTTATCAACGCGTCATTCGTCGGCCCCAGATTGGACCCGGACGAGGCGGCCGCATTATGGGGAAACGGGGCCGTGGCAGAGGGGCGACTCCAAAAATATTTCGGTGCATCGAACGGCTGGCCGATCAACGAAGATCCGACCGGCTTACCGTCGATCAGGATCAGGCTCCCGTTGGCTTGCCGCGGAAACAGGACCTGAGCGATCCCGGTGATCACGAGCGGGTACAGAAACCCGGTAATCAGAGTCAGGGCCATGAGTGCGACCAAAGCCGGGCGAAGTTGGGTCCGCATAGATACCTCCTCAGACTAAGTGCAGGGCGATAAGCAACATGTCAATGAGCTTGATGCCCACGAAGGGCATAATAATTCCCCCTAACCCGTAGACCAGGAGATGCCGGCGCAGCAGCAGCGCTGCGCCGATCGGTTGATACCGGATACCACGGAGGGCGAGCGGAATGAGCACGATGATGATCAACGCGTTGAATATCACCGCCGACAATACGGCACTGGCCGGCGTAGCCAGCCCCATAATATTGAGCAGCCCGAGCGCGGGATAGGTCGAGGCGAAGGCCGCGGGAATGATCGCGAAATACTTCGCAATATCATTGGCAATGCTGAAGGTGGTCAAGGCACCGCGGGTCATCAAGAGCTGCTTGCCGATTTCCACGATCTCGATAAGCTTGGTCGGGTTTGAATCCAGGTCAACGAGGTTGCCGGCTTCTTTCGCCGCTTGCGTGCCGGTGTTCATGGCTACCGCGACATCCGCCTGGGCGAGGGCCGGGGCATCGTTCGTGCCATCCCCCGTCATCGCGACGAGCCGGCCGCCGGCCTGCATCTCGCGAATCAGTTTGAGCTTGGCTTCCGGCGTGGCCTGCGCCAGAAAGTCGTCTACGCCGGCCTCCGCAGCCACGGCTGCCGCAGTCTGCGGATTGTCGCCGGTGATCATCACCGTCTTGATGCCCATGCGTCGCAATTCGGCAAACCGCTCTTTGATACCGCCCTTGACGATATCTTTGAGGTAGATCACGCCCAACACGTTGGGCCCCTCCGCCACGACCAGCGGTGTGCCCCCCTGCTTCGCAATTGTCTCCACATGGATGCGGACCGCCGGGGAAAAGTGCCCACCCCGTTCAGTCACATAGGCTTCGATCGCGCCGTCAGACCCCTTGCGTATTTCCCGCCCGTTTAAATTGACGCCGCTCATACTTGTTTGAGCCGTAAAGGGAATGAATGTCGCACCTAACTCGTGAATGTCGCGCGCACGCAATCCATACTGTTCCTTGGCCAGGACGACAATGCTACGGCCCTCCGGCGTCTCGTCCGCCAGCGACGAAAGCTGGGCCGCATCAGCCAGTGCCTGGTCGGTCACTCCATCGGCTGGAAGGAACTCGGTCGCTTGCCGATTCCCCAACGTAATGGTGCCGGTTTTATCGAGGAGCAACACATCCACGTCGCCTGCCGCTTCCACAGCTTTGCCGGACATGGCGATAACGTTCGCCTGCACCATTCTGTCCATCCCCGCGATCCCGATGGCGGAGAGCAATCCTCCTATCGTCGTCGGGATCAGACAGACCAACAGCGCGACTAAGACCGTCACCGTAACAGGAGCCCCCTGCCCTGCCGACTGCACACTGTAGAGCGAAAAGGGGAGCAACGTGGCTGTGGCCAAGAGGAAGATGACCGTCAGTGCCGCCAGCAGAATGTTGAGGGCGATTTCATTCGGCGTCTTCTGGCGCTTGGCTCCCTCAACCATCGCAATCATCCGGTCCAGAAATGTCTCGCCTGGGTTGGCCGTGATCCGTATCACCAGCCAATCCGACAGGACTCGTGTGCCGCCCGTCACGGCGCTGCGATCACCGCTCTCTCGAATGACGGGGGCGCTTTCACCGGTGATGGCACTTTCGTTCACCGAGGCGATGCCTTGGATGACCTCTCCGTCGCAGGGGATAAAATCGCCGGCCTCCACCAACACGACGTCTCCCCGCTTCAAGGTACTTGCGGAGACGATAGAGGAGGGCCCTCTGAGATACTGGTCACCGGACTCCGGTTTCTCCAATTTTCTCGCGCTCAATTCACGCCGGGCACTCCGCAGCGATTCCGCCTGCGCCTTTCCACGCCCTTCCGCCATCGCTTCGGCAAAGTTCGCGAACAGCACCGTGAACCAGAGCCAGAGCGTGATGGCGAAGATGAACCAGACCGGCGCTTCGCCTTTTCCGAACAGCGCCTGGACAAACAGAACGGTTGTCAGCACACTCCCGACCGCGACCACGAACATGACCGGATTGCGAATCTGGTGGCGCGGATGAAGCTTCCTGACGGATTCCACCATGGCTTGCCGCGCAATCTGAGGGTCGAACAACGGCCGTCTCTTTCCTTGCGTTGTCATCACAACATCCTCCACGCCGGTGCGGTCATCGGCTCGCCATCAGGATATGTTCTATGACCGGACCCAGGGCCAGTGCCGGCACGAACGTCAGCGCTCCCACGAGCACGACGACTCCGAGCAACAACACGACAAACAGCGGCCGGTGGGTCGGCAGGGTTCCGGGCCCGGCCGGCACGAGTTTTTTTCTTGCCAGCGCTCCCGCCAAGGCCAGCGTGGGAATCGCCAACCAGAAGCGGGAGATCAGCATCGCGATCCCGCCGGTGAGGTTATAGAAAGGTGTGTTAACATTCAGTCCGCCGAACGCGCTGCCGTTATTATTCCCCATCGAGCTATAGGCATAGAGCATCTCACTGAACCCATGGGGTCCGGGATTCAAAATCGAGCTGGTGCCGACGCCCGTCACTGACGCCACTGCCGTGAAACCGAGGACCACCACCGGCATGATGAGAATCAGTAGAGAGGCCATCTTCATTTCATAGGGCTCAATTTTCTTCCCAAGATATTCAGGCGTTCTCCCGACCATCAGTCCTGCGACGAACACAGCAATGATGGCAAAAACGATCATGCCGTAGAGCCCCGAGCCGACCCCGCCGAACACCACCTCTCCAAATTGCATCAGGAAGAGCGGCATCAGCCCTCCCAGGGGCGTGTAGGAATCGTGCATCGAATTCACCGATCCGTTTGAAGCGGCGGTCGTCACAGCAGACCACAGAACAGAGTTGGCGATACCGAATCGCGTCTCTTTACCTTCCATGTTTCCGCCGGACTGTCCTGCACTGGAGGCCTGATCGATCCCCAGAGCGGTGAAAGCCGGATTCCCGCTTTGCTCGGCCCACAGCCCCAGCGGAATAAAAAACAATAAGAGCATCGTCATCGCCGCGAGCAGCGCCCAACCCTGGCGCGGATCTCCGACCATCATCCCGAATGTGTAGCAGAGCGCCGCCGGGATCAGCAGGATCGCCAATACTTCAAGGAAATTTGACCAGGGCGTCGGGTTCTCGAACGGATGTGCGGAATTGACGTTGAAGAAACCGCCGCCGTTGGTCCCGAGCTGCTTGATCGCAATCTGAGAGGCGGCCGGTCCGACGGCAAGGATCTGTTCAGCTGCCATCGCGGGCTCTGCTTTCAGCCGGCCCTGTTCATCCAGCACCGGCTGGCCGTTCACATCCACTAGAGGCTTGGTGTAACCGGCCGGCTGCAGCATGGTGACGGTCTGGTATGTGGCAAACGTCTGGACGACGCCTTGCGACACCAACAACAGGGACAGGAGCAAAGCCAGCGGCGTGAGAATGTAGAGTGTGCTGCGGACGAGGTCCGTCCAAAAGTTTCCGATGGTCAGGGCGCTCTGTCGCGCCAGGCCCCTGATCAAGGCGACCAGAATCGCCATACCTGTCGCCGCAGATACGAAATTCTGGACCGTGAGTCCCAACATCTGGGTCAGATAGCTCAGGGTGGTTTCACCTCCATACGCCTGCCAATTGGTATTGGTCGCGAAGCTCGCAGCTGTGTTGAAGGCAAGATCGGTCGTGACGGCTCCCAGCCCAGCCGGGTTCAGCGGCAGGAATCCTTGAAGTCGCTGCAATGCATACAGCGCGACCAGCCCCATCGCGTTGAACGACAGCATGGCGATTCCATACGTCTTCCAGTCCATCTCTTCTGTTTGACGCACTCCGCACAGACGATAGATCAGCCGCTCCAGAGGGCCCACTACCCGGTCCAGCCCGCAAGCCTGGCCCTCATAGACCCGTGCCATATACCAACCCAACGGCTTGACCAGTGCGAGCAGCACGACAAAGTAGATCCCGATTTGAACCAGTCCGTTGATCGTCATCAGAACCACTCCGGTTTTAGCAACCCGACCATGAGATAGATCAGTAAACCGAACGCGAGGATGCCACCGAGGAGATAGAGCCCTACCATGTCATTCTCCTTCTTACAGACGATCCAGGCTGTGCAACAGCCAACCTGAGACGGCAAAGAAAAGCAGCACGATGCTGATATACAGAATATCCAACGCGCACCTCTCCACTAGTGTTTTCTAGTGATTGATGTAGCACCGGCCGAGTAAAAATGGTGTTAAAACCAAGGCGCAGGTCGTCAAGAAGGGATCAAAATTCGCCAGGATAGGAGGCCGGATAAAAATAGGGCTAGCCAA
>CAZXNN010000082.1:0-11178 GCA_964641915.1 uncultured Nitrospira sp.
CCGAGTTCACCCAGATCGATCTGGAGATGTCGTTCGTCGATCGGCTGGACGTGATGAGTTTGATGGAGAAAATGATCGTCACCGTATTCCGTGATGCCGGCGGCGTGCAATTGTCGACGCCCTTTCCGCGGATGACCTATGCGGAAGCGATGGGGCTCTATGGGTCGGATAAGCCGGATCTGCGCTTCGAGATGCCCTTGTACAATGTGACGGCCTTTGCAGCGGCCAGTGAGTTCAAGGTGTTCAAGGAGGCCGCCACGAAGGGCGGATCGGTCAAGGCCTTGATCGTGAAGGGGGGCGGCACTCTCTCTCGAACCAGAATCGATGCCTTGGGAGAAACGGCCAAGAGCTTTGGAGCCAAGGGCCTGGCCTGGCTGAAGATTACGCCCGAAGGGCAGTTGGAATCCGTCATTGCGAAGTTCCTCGATGCCAAAGCCTTTGCCGCGGCGTTGCCGGAAGCCAAGCCCGGCGATCTCGTGCTTTTCGGCGCCGACAAGCCGGCGGTGGTGCACGATGTGCTGGGCCGCATCCGGCTCATGTTGGGCGAGGAATTGAACTTGATCGACAAGAATGCCTGGAAGCCGCTATGGGTGACCGAGTTCCCGCTCCTCGACTATTCGCCGGAAGAGAAACGCTACATTTTCATGCATAACCCCTTTGCCGCGCCGATGGATGAAGATCTGGCATTGCTGGATTCAGAGCCGTTGAAAGTGCGCGCCAAGGCCTACGACATGGTGTTGAACGGGAGCGAGATCGGCGGCGGCAGCATCCGGAACCACCGCAGCGACATCCAGCTGAAGATTCTGGATCTGTTGGGTATCAACAAGGAGCAGGCTCAGGCGAAGTTCGGATTTCTGTTGGAAGCTCTGGAATATGGCGCGCCACCGCACGGCGGTATTGCGTTCGGCCTCGATCGCTTGATCATGCTGCTAGGCGGCGCAGATTCCATCCGCGATGTCATTGCATTCCCCAAGACGCAGCGCGCGCAATGCCCCTTGACCGACGCGCCGTCGGCCGTGAGCGCGGAACAGTTGAAGGAACTCCGGATCAAGCTGGATTTGGTCGAGTGAGGGCCGGCATGAGGCTGGATAACGGCCAGATTGAAGTCGTCGATACGATGATGGCAGAGGTCTTACGGCGCAAGTCTCCGGCTCAGCGCATCAGCATTGGCTTCGCGATGTGGGATTCTGCAAAGCGCATGCTGACGGCCCATCTTTCATCTGAGCATCCGGATTGGAGTGTGCCGCACGTCCAGCGGGAGGTGGTGCGGAGATTGTCGCATGGAGCTGCAGGAGCTGCTTGAACGGTTAGTGACCGCGCTCGAACGACTGCACATCCCGTATCTCATTACCGGGTCGGTCGCGTCGATGGCATACGGCGAGCCCCGCCTGACGAACGATATCGATGTCGTGGTCGATCTGAAAGAGACTCATGTGCAGGGCTTGCTGGCGCAGTTCTCGCCGGAGCAGTTCTATCTCAGCGATGAGGCGATTCGAGACGCGCTGGTTCGTAAGGGACAGTTCAACATTATCCATCCCGCTTCCGGACTGAAAATCGATGTCATGATTCAGAAGGGAACACCGTTTGAGGAGAGCCGCTTCAAACGCGCGCGGCTGATTCACTATACCGATGTTCGAGGGGCGTTTTTTGCTTCTCCGGAGGATGTGATTCTCAAGAAAATGGAATATTATCGCGAAGGAGGGTCCGAGAAGCATCTTCGCGATATCGGGGGGATACTGAGAGTCAGCGCCGGTATGATCGATGAGTCCTATGTCGGAGAGTGGGCGGATCGGTTAGGGCTTCGAGAGATTTGGGACGCCGTGCTGCGGCGTCTTCAAGCGGGAGACTGATTGTTCATGGCTGGCAACAGTATCGGACAGATCTTCACCGTCACCTCCTTTGGCGAGAGCCACGGGCCGGCGATCGGCTGTGTCGTGGACGGGTGCCCGCCTGGGATGGCCCTCTCGGTCGAAGACATTCAGGGCGATTTGGACCGGCGCAAGCCCGGCACGTCACGCCACGTCACGCAGCGGCAGGAATCGGATACCGTCGAGATTCTCTCGGGTGTTTTCGAAGGGAAAACGACCGGGACTCCGATTGCCCTCCTCATTCGTAACGAAGATCAGCGCAGCCGGGATTACGGCAACCTCGTTGATACGTTCCGTCCGGGCCATGCCGACTACACCTATTGGCAGAAGTACGGCATCCGCGATCATCGCGGCGGGGGACGATCCTCGGCGCGCGAAACGGCGGTGCGGGTCGCAGCGGCGGCGATCGCTAAGAAATGGCTGCACGAGAATCATGGGGTTGTGATTCGAGGCTATCTCAGCCAGTTGGGACCGATCGAGGTGCCGTTCCAGAGTTGGGACGAGGTCAGAGCCAATCCGTTTTTTGCCGCGAATGCCGGTCTTGTCGCGAAACTCGAAACGTTCATGGATGACCTGCGGAAGTCCGGCGATTCCGTCGGTGCGAAGATCACCACGGTGGCCGAGCATGTGCCGGTCGGGTGGGGAGCGCCGGTCTATGCGAAGCTGGATTCCGATCTGGCCGGCGCGATGATGAGTATCAACGCGGTGAAAGCGGTCGAAATCGGTGCAGGCTTCGCCTCAGTCGCCCAGCGCGGTTCTGAACATGGCGACGAATTGACGCCAGAAGGCTTCATGACCAACCATGCCGGCGGCATCCTTGGCGGTATTTCAACCGGTCAGGATGTGGTGGTGACGATCGGCATTAAGCCGACTTCCAGCATCCGTATTCCGCGACGGTCGATCGACAAGCAAGGCCAGCCGGTCACGGTCGAAACGAATGGCCGCCACGACCCCTGCGTGGGCATCAGAGCCACGCCGATCGCCGAAGCGATGATGGCCCTCGTGCTGATAGATCATGCCCTCCTGCATCGGGCGCAGAACGCCGATGTAAAGACCGCGACGCCGAAGATTCCCGGCTCGTCAAAGAAAGCGGTACCCGCTACGGGTAAGAAGCCGTCCGCGAAGATCAACTCCGATCCTGCCGAAGCATAATCTCATGACACAGCAGCGCCTCTTTGCCTCTCTGGCTGGTCCTTCAGGAGCGGTGTAGAATCGCCTCTGTTATCGAAGCGTCAATGTGCATGAAGGTACGGTAATGCCTCACGAGGAGAGCGGGCGAATGATCGAAATCTATACAGACGGCGCTTGTAGCGGGAATCCTGGTCCTGGCGGCTGGGGTGTCTTGCTGCGCATCGGCCAGGCAGAGACGGAACTCTGCGGCGGGGAGCCGGCGACGACGAATAACCGCATGGAGCTGCTGGCAGTGATTGAAGCATTGCAGTCGCTCGCACAGCCGGTGGAAGCGTGTGTGTATACCGATTCGCAGTATGTCCAGAAAGGCATCAGCGAATGGATTCATAATTGGAAGAAGCGCGGCTGGAAGACTTCCACGAAGGCGCCGGTCAAGAATGAAGATTTATGGCGTCGGCTCGATGCGCTGGCTTCCGGCCACACGCTCGACTGGCGCTGGGTCAAGGGCCACGCCGGTCATCCCGACAACGAACGGGTGGACGCACTGGCGCGTGCCGGTCTCGAACAGTCGCGCAGCGCTGGGAAGAAAGTCGGCGGTCCCGCTGCCGCGCCGGTCGCTACTCCTGTCAAAGGCAGGGTCGCTATAGCTCACTCTCGTCCCATCCTCGACATACAGCATGCGACAGTCTATAGGGGCGACACCTGCGTCTTCTCGGACTTTTCCTTCGCGTTGCAAGAGGGAGAACATGCGGCGATTGTCGGTCCCAACGGGGCCGGTAAATCGACGTTGCTCAAGCTCTTAGCGGGCGGCGTCCATCCGCTGCCGGTGGGTGAGACCAGGATCAGTCTCTTCGGCGAGGAAGGCGGGAATGTCTGGGAGGTGCGCAAGCGGCTTGGGATTGTGTCGCACGATTTGCAGCGGGACTATCTCATCTGCGCAGAGGGGCTGAACGTCATTCTGTCCGGGTACTATGCGAGCAACGACACCTATGAGTATCAGGAGTTCAGCGAGGCGCAGGTCGCGCGGGCGCGAGAGGTGATGAAGGAGCTGGGCATTGAGTCATTAGCCGGGCGCCGCTTCGGCCATCTCTCAACCGGCGAGCAACGCCGTTTTCTCCTCGGCCGCGCGCTGGTGCACGATCCGTCCGTGTTGGTCCTGGATGAACCGACGAGCGGACTCGATCTGAAGGCCTGCTTCCAATACCTGGATCTCTTGCGTGCGCAGATCCGCAAAGGAAAGACTGTGCTGCTCGTCACGCATCACCTGCATGAAATCCCGCCGGAGATTGAGCGGGTGGTGTTGCTCAAAGAAGGGCAGATTGTTGCGGACGGCAGCAAAGCGAATTTATTGACAGACATCAATCTCAGTCGGCTCTTCGACCAGCCGGTGACGCTCGTCAGGGCCAACGGCTGGTATCAAGCACTTCCTGGGTCACCCTCCCGCTAACGTCACCGTAAACGTCAGGTCTGCGTCGATGCGTCGGACTTTCACCCGGACTTGTTGGCCCGGAGTGGTTCGTTCGATCAAATAATTCTTCAAATGCGCCGCGTCGTTGATCTCGGTTTCATCCACCGCGATGATGATGTCGTGTTTCTGGATGCCGGCCGACTTGGACGGCTCATTCACGTCTTTGACCGCCATCCGCCACTTCGTGCCGTCTTTGACGGCCATCATGTGAATGCCCATCTTCGAGAAGGTCATCGGCTTTCCGTCGATGGCCGATTTCACGATCCGTTCTGCCAGCAACGCCGGAATCGCAAAGGCCATGCGGCTGCAGTGGGCGGTGGAGTCGTCCCGTTCGGTCTGGATGATGGCGTGCATGATGCCCACCACATCGCCCTTGTCGTTGAAGAGCCCGCCGCCGGAGTTGCCGCTGCAGGCTGCGACGTCGGCTTGGATCAGCCTGGTGTCCACTGTCTGAAGAAACGTATTCGTATTGCCCAGGTGACCGAAGGACATCGTCGGTCCCCAGCCCATCGGATAGCCGACGGTGAAGACAGCTTGGCCGGGTTGCACATCGCCGGAGGCGAAGGAGGCAGCGGCGAGGAGTTTGGCTTGCTGGGCTTCGATGACGCGATAGACGACGACATCCATGAAGGCGCTGTCGCCGACCAGATCGGCGGTGAGTTCGTGGAGATCGGTCGTCAGGATCCGTATCTGTTTCTCAAGGATGGTGCCGGTGGTGACATCATGTTTCTCCGCGGCATGCCGGGCGGTGACGATGTAGCCGTCGCGCAGATGAAATCCTGTGCCGCGAACCAGAATCTTTCCCGGTTTGTCCGGCGTCCGCTGATCTTGCGTATCTTCGAGCACACCGACGGTCGCGAGCTTGGCGCGGTCGAGCGCCGAGGCCGCGTAGGTTTCGAATACATGGGCCGAGGCTGGTGAAAGTCCGGCCGCAAGAAATACGGCTAACGTTACTGAAACAAGAGGCCAACGGGAAACTCGCGCAATCATAGTGAAACCTCAAAGTAGGTATGATGGGATCGAAAACGCCTGGCTCAGTATAAACAAGGTGTTAGCCGGATTTCTTGTGAAAAGCAGCACGGCGATGGCGATCGTATTATTGAAGGGGATCCAAAGTTGTCTAAAATGTTGGACGCCTGCGGACGATATTTGTCCTGGGGCGCACGTGCGGGGCAAATCTCCCCACGGAAAGTGCTGAAGAATCCTTTGGTAGGACCCGATAAGGAAAGTTGAAGAGAGGGAGTCGCAAATGGATATTCTCAGTTGCAAAGAGTCTTCTCCGGAATCAGCCCAGACCGGTGCCGTCTCTGCCCGAGGCGGTGAAGCGGGGAGTGCGGCTATTGCACAGTATCAGCTCATGATCACTCGGATGTTCGGAATCTCCGTGGATATTCTCAATGTGGCCCGATCTCTGGAATCGATGGCGTTCGAGATGCAACTGCTGGCGAGAAACGGGGTGGTGCAGGCGGCCAAGGTGCCCGCTGGCGAAGGAAAGGCATTGCTGGCGCTCGCCGGCATCCTGTCGAGTTATCCCGGCACGATCACGCCTGAGGTGGAAGGGTTGGGGGTTCAATGCAAGACGATTGCGAAGCAAACCGCTGAATGCACCAATCTCGCGCGGCGGTACTATCAGCACAGCAAATGTTTGCTGACGGTGCTCAATCGGCAGGTCGCTCACGGGAATGAAGTGTTCGTCGCTGAGTTGGCTGCACTCCAACTCACTCATCCGGGCGATCTGGAACGGGTGTTGGAGAGTCAGATGCTGGAAGGAGCCGATCCCCTCCTGCGTGAAAATTTGCTCTACCTCGGTCGGCAATGTCTCGACACATTGCGGAAGATTCAAGAATTGCTGGAACGATCACTTCCTTGTCTGACGCTGGCGGAAGACTCGGTCGGGAGCATCAAGCGGATCGGGGAGACGGCGAGGTATTTGGGGCTTTGTGTCGGGATCGAAGCGGCGCACCTGCCGGGACAGGGCAAGACCCATTTTGCCAACTTGGCGAACGGAATTACCTCTACGGTCGACGGATTGAATCAGAAGTTTCAGGCGATCAGAGACACCATTGGCAGCGGCCGCGAGTTGTTGACGTTATTGGCTAAAGGAGAGGTGGATGAAGAGCACAGTCATCTTTGAGCAGGGCGATCATCGCTGGATTGCCATCGGCCGGGATCCCGAGAAGAGTTCGCATGTGGTTGATACGAACGAGTATGTCATCGTGAGCAAAGGCGATGGCATGCTCCTTGATCCTGGCGGAATCGAGATTTTCCCCAGGGTCTTGGCGGAGCTGTCCAAGCATCTGCGGCTGGAGGATATTCGCGTCTTGTTTGCCAGCCATCAGGATCCGGACATCATTTCGTCGCTGGCTCTGTGGCTGGATCTTAATCCCCGCGCGACAACGTACAGTTCCTGGTTGTGGACGGCGTTTCTGGCGCATTTCGCCGCCCGCGCTGATTTAACAATCACCGGGATTCCTGATGAGGGGATGACGATCAAGATTGGCGACTCCGGCGCAACGGTTGAGGCGGTGCCGGCACACTATTGCCATTCGTCAGGCAACTTTTCCATTTTTGACCCTCAGGCCCGCATTCTATTCTCAGGGGATATCGGTGGAGCATTGCTTCCCAGTCACGAGTCGAACCTGTTCGTCACAAACTTTGAGGATCATGTGCAGTATATGCGCGGATTCCACGTTCGCTGGATGCCGTCTACTTCGGCGCTTCGGGGATGGGTACAGCGTGTTCGGGCGTTGAAACCGACGATGATTTGTCCGCAACATGGTTCTATTTTCAAGGGGCCGGATGTGGAGAAATTGCTCGACTGGCTGGATAGTCTTGAAGTCGGGCAATGGGGAGGAAAGGACAAAACGAAGAAAGCCGACAAGCGTACTGCTGAGACCGTCCATGCTCATGCTGCGGCCAGTTCCGGTGGGTCTGTTCCAGACGCGGCCTAGATTGCTTCGGGGATGCCGATGATCTATCAGCAGGGGCCGGACTTGCGCGAAGAGACGGGGCGAGATCAGAGACATATTGCGGCTCAGATGGTATGCTCTTACGCATATAGGAGATCGCAATGCCGCCTCGAAATGTACTGAAAAGATCATGGCCCATTCTGACTGTCGCCCTCGTGGTGTTCGGTGTTGGTCCGGTTTTCGCCGAAGAGTCGCAGGGGATGATGGAGCAGGTTGAAGCCACGGCGAAACAGATCGGCGAAAAGATTGAAAGTAAGACCAAAGCGGTGGTGAAAAAGGTCGAAGAGAAGCACGTTGTGGACAAGGTCGGCGAGAAGCTGAAGAAGGCCGCGACGAAAACGGCTGAAGGGTTCGAAAAGGCGGGTACGAAGATTAAGGAAAAGTTGAACGACTAGGCTGTCCGTCCCCTCGACGGTATTGGATTGCTCCGCTACTTCTTCCGAAATCCTAAAAACGTTCCGGCCCCGCCTGCTCCGGCTGAGGGGAGATAGCCTGTGAGGACTTCCTTGAAGCCCTCGACTTTGCCCTGCGCCCAGGCGAGGCTGTGCGAAATACTGGCTTCGATGGCGGCCCAATCGAGGTCAATGGCCCCGGTCATTTTGACGGCGGCCAGCAGTGTCAGCAGCAGGCCCGCAACTATCGCAGCGAGTTTGACCGTCCGGCGAATCGCCCAGCCGATCAAAAAGCCTCCCATAAAGCTGGCACCCCCGCGTGCGAGAGCCGGGGACATCATGTCGTTCATCCAAGCTCCGAGTCCGGCGATAGTCGTGACTCCTGCGCCGAGGAACGACTTGGAGCTCCATGGCGGGTCGGCGAAGAGCGTCTCAAGGGCGCCAGTTGCCAGATGGTTTTTGGACTCCTGTTCATCTTGGCTCATGAGCGTGGTCCCTCAAAGGTGTTGCACACGTTGGGATCGCCGCTTTCCAGGCCTCGCCTGAGCCAGGTCATGCGTTGATCAGATGAGCCGTGCGTCCAGCTTTCTGGCTGAACGTATCCCTGGCCCATTTTCTGGAGGCGATCGTCGCCGATAGCGGCGGCGGCTTTGAGTCCTTCTTCGAAATCGCCCGGTTCGATCAGATTGCGCGTGCGGTTGGCATGGTGGCCCCATACGCCGGCGAAGCAGTCAGCTTGCAGCTCCATGCGGACCGACAAGGCATTCGCCTCTTTCTCGGAGACCTGACGCTGAAGGCGAGAGATTTTCTCGGCCACACCGGTTAGATTCTGCACGTGATGTCCCACCTCATGCGCGATGACGTAGGCCTGCGCAAAATCTCCAGGCGCGCCGAGGCGCTGCGCCATCTCATTGAAGAACGTCAGGTCGAGATACACCTTGTGATCACCAGGACAATAAAACGGACCGACGGCTGATGAGGTCGTCCCGCAGGCGGACCGGACGCCGCCGCTAAAGAGGACGAGTCGGGGCTCCTCGTAGTCCGCTCCCAGCAACTGTTTCCAGGTCGTTTCCGTATCCGCGAGGACGACGGAGGCAAACTTGCCGAGTTGGTCGCTGGGTGCCCCTGTGGGAGCGGATTCAGATGGAGCGGAGGGCTCCGTCATGCTCTGGACTCCGCTCAGCATATTGAGGAGCGTCAGGGGATTGGTGCCGGTGAAGTAGCTGACGGCGAGCACCAACACGATGCCGCCGATTCCCAGTCCGCCGACACCGCCGACCCGGGCCGGGCCCATGCCGCGGCGGTCTTCAATATTGCTGCTCTCCCGTTGTCCTTCCCACCGCATTAAGATCCTCCTGACGAACGCTTGTGACTATCGATCTAGGCCGGTTCCTTTTCCATCGATTGAATAAATTTATCCGCTTCGGCGATGGACTTATTCATGTCCTTGACCAGTTGATCGACCTGGGCGTCGACTTTTACGAGTTCGCCTTTAATGGCGGCCAGGGCGCGCGCATTCAGGTTGTGCTTGAGGTATAAGACTTGATCGCGGAGCGGTTTCAACACCGGGTCGATGCGCTGCTCGGCCTTCTTCATGGCCCCCAGCATCTCGTTGTATCGGGCTTTTGTCTGAGTCAGCTTCTCTTCGCTTTTGCGCCGCAGATCGACGCTGGAATATTGGCCGAGTTCTGTCTTCCATTCGGAGAACAGCGAATCCGCAACACTCTCGACATCTTTGATCCGTTTCCGTACGGCCTCGGCGCTGTCTTCACTGCTTTCCAACTCGCTGTTCAGTTTCTTGTAGGTGGCTTCCAGGTCGCCGCCCTGATAGCCGACCACTTGGCCGAATTGCTCCAGGGCGCTTTGGATTTCTTTCTTGGCGTCCTCCTGCGCGTTGCGCGCCGACTTCACCCTGCTACTCAGAATATCGCGTTTGGCATAACCCATCTTTTCCATTGTGGCGATGTAGGCGGTATCGCAGGCGGCCAGTCCGAAGGAGAGCGCGATGATGATGGCGAGACCGTTTAATGGGACCATGACAACCTCATGCTGAAAGATCCATAAAAGTGCTTACGAAGCGCTGTGGATTGCGGCGGCACGGCGGCATCATAGCGGAAGTGAAGAGCGAGGGGAAGCCTCCAGGCGGGCGGTGCAAAGGGAGGCGGCCGCCACAGGAGGAGTGGCGGCCGCCGCGGTGCGAACGGGCGGGCTATTTCCCGTCCGGACCGGTGGAGCCCAGCTGGCCGGTGATTTTAGACAGGTCTTTCGGGTGGAGCACGATCTCGATCCGTCGATTGGCGCTGCGGCCCTGCTCGTTTTCATTGGGAGCGATCGGCCTGGTCTCGGCATAGCCGACGGCGGACATATGTTGCCGGCCCACTCCACCTTGATCGATCAAGTACCGCACGACATTGGTGGCGCGCGCCGTTGAGAGTTCCCAATTCGTTTTGAATTTATCCTGCAGCTTCGTGCTGATCGGCACATTATCCGTATGACCTTCGATGCGGATCTGTTTGTCGGAAATCTTATTCAAGACGTCGCCGACTTGCTTCAAGACTTTGACTCCGGCCGGCTTGACCTGGGCTTGTCCGGAATCGAAGAGGACCCGGTCGACCATGTTGATCGTCAGCTGGTCGCGGACCTGCTGGATCGTGATGTTGCCTTTCGAAATTTCGTCCTGGAGCGATTTGGACAGTTCCTCCTGGGTTTTGGTGAGCCGTGCGATCTCCGCTTCTTTGGCGGCACGCTCCTGCTCGAGCCTGGCCTTCTCGGCCTCCTCGGCCTTCAGCCGCTGCCGCTCCTGCTCCAGGCTGGCGGTCAGTTGAGCCTGCTCCTGAGCCAGGCGGGATTTCTCCGCTTCCTCGGTTTTCAGCCGGGCGCGTTCCTGCTCGAGCGTAGCGGCCAGTTGTGATTGTTGCTGACGGAGTTGTTCTCGTTCTTTGGCGACGCGGGCGGCTTCGGCTTCCAGGTCGGCGGCACGTTTCTGCAGCTTGGCAATCTCGCTCTGAGCCGATGCCGTTCCGCTGGCCAGTTGCTGTTTGTCTTTTTCCAGGGCGCTGACCTGGGCGGTTTCCTCGTTTAGTTTCTGCTGGAGTTGGTCGATCTGGCTGCGCACGGCGCTTAACTCGCTGCCGAGTTGGCCCTTGTCTTTTTCCAGCCCGTCAAGCTTCGACTGCAATTCTCCGGATCGGGCTTCCAGGGCGGCCCGTTCTTTCGCCAGCGCCGCGGCTGCTTCCTCGGCAGTCTTTCGTTTCTGGGTTTCCTGGTCGAGATTCTGTTGCTGGCCGGCGAGTTGTTGCTTGAGTTGATCCGACTGGGCCTGGGATTGCTTCCTCAATGCGTCAAGCTCA